>DATEWS010000724.1:0-2161 GCA_035257785.1 Pyrinomonadaceae bacterium | reverse complement strand
GCGACGTACGAGCCGCACGACTTCATGACCGTCGTCAGTGAACGAGTGCGTCAACGCTTTTCCGACCAGGCCGTGTGAACCACTGACGAGTATCTTCATCGCGTTGAGAATACCACTGCGCACAGATTCTGCTTGAATTTTTTGAAACGAGGTGTAGAATGCGCACAAATTTAAGCAACTAAATTAAAGCAAGGAGCAACCTCACTATGCTTCGTCTCTCAGTCTGTTTCCTCATCACCAGTTTACTTTTTGTACTCAATGCGAGTAGTTGGTCGGTTGAAAGCGTGACACGGCTCACGAACACGCCGGAGCACTCGATGAATCTCAATCCGACGTTGAGTGACGATGGAAGTGTCGTGGTGTTTGAATCTTCCGCGGATCTTGCGGGAACTGGCGCGACTTCTTCGTTTCACGCGATTCGGAGTGATCTGGATTCAACCTTCGCAGAGATCGGCGCCACGCGTGCTGTCTGTTCTGCTTTGTCGAGTGACGGGAAGATCGTCGCCTTCGCCTCCGCGGAAGATCTGGTGGGCCAGAATGCGGATCGCAACTCTGAGATCTTTCTGTTTGACGGTTTCGAACTCAAGCAGATTACGCAAACAGTCGCAGCTTCGGTGGAAGCACGCCTGGCAGACGGCAACTTTCAACCTTCAATCACGGGGGATGGAAACACGATCGCATTTTCGAGCAATCGAGATCTGTTTTTGTACGACGTGCGCGAAGAGCGGTTTACGCAGCTCACCAATGAGGGCGCGGCGGGCAGCGCGAAGATTAGTGCGGACGGTTCGCGTGTCTATTACATAAAAGGAACCGCGGATTCAGCGGATTTAGTTCAGATCGAAAGATCGACAGGTATGGGTCGAGTGATTGCGGCGAATGTCGCGAACTTGTCGCTCACTCAGGGGCGAGCGGTAAGCAACGATGGTATGCGCGTCGTTTATTCGGCGTTGACCGCGCCAAATCAGACGCAGGTGTTTCTTTATGAGGCTCGCGATAATTCGATCAGACAGTTGACGCAGTTGGGATCGAGATCCGTTGATGTCGGTTTGCAAGCAACGATTAGTGGTGATGGCAGACGTGTCGCGTTCGCGACGAGACGTCGCGTGACGGTTGCGAGCGATGGCGGTGTTGAGTTGTACGTTCTCGATCTGCCGACCGGTGTTGTTCAACAGATTACTAATGCACCAGCGGGGGCTACGGCAGAAGTTGTGGCGTCACTCAATTTTGACGGCAGTTTCGTCGCGTTCAACTTTCCGAGAATTCTTTCCGGTCCGGTTAGTGATGATGATCTCCGTAACAACAGTGAGATCTATGTCGCCGCGATTGCGCCGCGACCGATTGGTGTTGCGAGTGTCTTTAATGCAGCAGCCAACGGAAACGAGCCGGAACCTACATTGATTGCGCCAGGTAGTATCGCAACGATTCGCGGTAACACCCTCGCGTCGTCGTTCGGTGAAACAACAGTTACCGTTAATGGTCGAACGGCGAAGATTTTCTATGTGGCCGTGGACGAGGTCGTGTGTGTTGTGCCTGGTGATTTAGCACCCGGACCAGCCGAGTTTCTCGTGAATAACGGCGACGGCTTGCTATCGAAAGCGCAGGCAATCATTTCGCCGGCAGCGCCGGGCGTATTCACAGTACCAGCAGATGGTCGCGGCCAGGCGATCATACTTAACTCGGACACGTTGAACGCCGGGCCCTTTGATCCGTCAAATGGTCTGCTGCGGTTATCGATTTTTGCTACGGGTGTCGTGCGTGCAAATAATGTTTCGGTGACGATCTGTGGGAAGACGAGTGTTATTGAGACGGTTGCGCCAGCAAATTTGGTGGGACTCGACGAAGTACACGTGTTAGTGCCGGCTGAGTTGCGTGGTGCAGGCAAGTGCACGCTGATAGTCACAGCAGATGGAGTGCAGAGTAATTCTGTATCGGTGACGATGGGAGGAATAACATCAACTCCCACGCCAACACCAACGCCAAGTCCGACTCAAACACCAACGCCCAGTCCATCGCCAACACCTGCTACGGCATCAGCTCTCGTGATCAGTCAAATCTTCGGTGGTGGCGGAAACGCGGCCGCGCCTTTTCGAAATGACTTCATCGAGATCTTCAATGCAAGCAATGCGAGCGTTAACCTGAGCGGCTGGTCTGTTCAGTACGC
>DATEWS010000723.1:0-10830 GCA_035257785.1 Pyrinomonadaceae bacterium | reverse complement strand
GGCGCGGCGGCACAACGTAAGGTTTCGCTGCGTCGTTGCGCCGCTGCGTGAGTTTCGGTAGTGAACATGACTCCACTCGAACACAAATTTTACGAACATGAGCTTCGCGTTGCGTGTGAACTCGCGCGGACTGCCGGGGCGGCGATACTCGAGCACTACGAAGGCCCACTGAAGATTAAGCAAAAGAACTCCGCTGATGACACCGAACCAGTTACGCAGGCCGACACGATCGCGAACGATCTGATCGTTGGTCACTTAAAACGCGAGTTTCCCGACGACGGCATCCTTGCGGAAGAATCCGTCGACACGAAGCGGCGTCTCGAGAAGTCGCGCGTCTGGATGATCGATCCGCTCGACGGCACCAACGGTTTCATCGATGGCAACGGCGATTTCGCGGTCCAGATCGGACTCGCCGAAGAAGGTCAATGTGTTCTCGGAGTCGTTTATCAACCGCTGCCCGGCGTGATGTATCGCGCGATACGCGGTGAAGGAACGTGGATTGAACGTCCGAATTTCGATCCTGTGCGCGCCACTGTTTCGCAAACGCGTGCGATATCAGAGATGCGACTGGCGGCGAGTCGTTCGCACCGAAGTCCACGGATGAACAAAGTCGTGGAGCGTTTCGGTTTCAAAGAAGAAGTGCAACGCGGTTCGGTGGGAATCAAGGTCGGTTTGCTGATCGAGCAACAGTGTGACGTCTACATCCATCTCTCATCGAGAACAAAACAGTGGGACACGTGCGCACCCGAAGTTATCCTGACCGAAGCCGGCGGCCGTGTTACCGATCTCTTCGGTTATCCGTTAAATTACAACGTGCCTGACGTACAAAATCGTAACGGACTAATCGCCAGCAACGGCGTATCCCACAATCAGATTATCGAAACGCTGGCTCCGCTGCTGCACGAATTCGGACGGAAACGAATATCTTAGCCGCGGATTAACACCAAATACGCGGATCGATCCGCGTTAATTAGCGTCAATCCGTGACAAAACCAAGATGCGGCCTAAACCCTTTCTCACCTACTTCATCCTCTGCGCCATACCCCTGCTTTTTTTGGCGGCGCTAAATTATTGGAACGGCGTCAGAACAGCCAACTACACGCTCAGCACGATCGTGCAGAACGATCTCAACTCCTTCACCGGCGCGGTAGGTGAAGTTCTCGAAGAGCAGGAGCACGAGATTTTAGGCTTCTCGATAAACAGAGTCGTACAAGACCTCTTAAAGAAGCAAAGAAATGAAATCGATCCCGTGTCCAATTACTTCAGCGGGTATTTTCAGAGCATCACACTCTTTAGTAATGATCGAAAACCGTTAGGCCTGGATTCGGCAAATCTACCTCGACCGGATCAGGGAGTCTGGACATCACCCGGCAACAGTCTGTTCAAAAATCCGGGCAGCACACCGGGAACGGTCATTTACAGTGCCCCGGTCAACGACGAAAAGACTGGAGCCAATCTCGGCGCCGTAGTTGGCGTGCTGGACTTGCAGCGTGTATTCGCAACCGCATCGCGAGGTTTGAAGTCTCGGTCAACCAGAATCGTTGTTACGGATCGCACGGGTAAGACGGTCTACACCAGCAACGGCGACGAGTCGTTTGACTCAACTTATCAAGTGGCTTCGGCGCTGATTCCATCGTTAGGAGTTGCTTCGGCAGTTGCGCGACAGCGCTCCGATTTCATGTCCGGTGCTCATCGTTGGGGCATCACCGGTTTAGTGACCGCGTTGTTATTGGCTGCCGCCGCTGCGTACGTACTGGAACGCCACGTGAGCAAAACTTCGCGTGGTATCGCGCGCGTCAGGGAAGACTTGTCAGCGATTGCGAAAGGAGAGTTGGACCGTCGCATCATTCTGCAATCGAGTGACGACGCGCGCGGCATCGCCGACAATATCAACGTCGTCACTGAACAATTGCGCGAGAAAATCAGGCGCGAACAGGAGTCGCGACAGTTGGAGTCGTTCGTTCGTTTCTCCGCGATGCTGACGCACGACCTAAAAAATGCGATCGAAGGTCTTTCATTGACTGTCTCCAACATGGAGCATCACTTCGACAACCCGCAATTTCGCGCCGACGCAATGAAAGGCCTCACCAGCGCGACCGACAAACTAAAAGCTCTCGTCGCGCGGCTCGCACGCCCAGTCACGAGTCTCAGCGGCGAACACAAGCGACCTGCAAAAGTTGATCTCGTCCCGATCCTGCAACGCGTGATCGCCGTGAACGCCGAACCATTGCGCAGCAAACACAAGATCGTCACGCGTCTGCCGCAGAGCGTGTTTGCCCTCGTTGACCCAGCCCGGATTGAAGAAGTGATTGAAAATCTTGTCATCAACGCGCTCGAAGCGATGGACAAAAGCGGGACTCTCACGGTCGAAGCGGGCTACACGCCGAGCGGCGCGCCTACGTTTTCCGTGGGCGATACCGGCCAGGGCATGGGTAAGACTTTTATCGAAACCCGGCTCTATCGTCCGTTCTCCACCACCAAAAAAACCGGCATCGGCCTCGGACTCTACACTTGTCGCGAAGTGATTCAGGCGAGCGCCGGTACGATCGAAGTCGATTCAGTCGAAGGCGCTGGAACGACATTTCGCGTCGTGCTACCATCGATCCCACACGACAGGCGTAACTAAGAAAGGCGCGGCAAAAGCCTTTTGCAATACTTGCCCGTTCCGCCCGTTCCTCTTGTAGTACCTGCCCAGGTTTTATTTTGCAGGCATACGTGTGAATAGATGAGCACTCAAGCACAGCCTAAAGGCACTGTTCTGGTTGTCGATGACGACGACGCGGTGCGCAGTGGTCTCTACTGGGCCCTCGCTTCCGATTATCAGGTGCTGCAAGCGGCTTCTCGCGACGAGGCGTGCGGCCATATCAACGCGCAGGAAATCGAGGTTGTCGTAAGCGATCTGCATCTGCCGCCGAACACAAACGATATTGCCGAGGGGCTGGCGCTCATCGACATTGCGCGCGCGCAGGATCCGCCGCTGCAAGTGGTCGTGATCACGGGGAGTGATTCAAAGCGGGCAGCGTTGGAGGCAGTGAAACGCGGCGCTTACGGATTTTTTGAGAAGCCACTCGATCCGGCGGAGTTGTTGCACATCGTCAACCAGGCTTCGCGCATGCGGCAACTGGAGATGGAGAATCGTCAGTTGCGCGCGGAGTTATCGCGCCCGCCCGGGTTCACTCACTTGATGGGATCGAGCCAGGCGCTCGAGAAAGTGTTGCAGCAGGCGCGTTCTGTAGCGGCGACGAGCGCGACAGTGTTGTTGAGTGGTGAGAATGGAACGGGCAAAGAGATGCTAGCGCGCGCGATTCACCAGGAGAGCAAGCGCTCCGGTGGTCCGTTCGTAGCGGTGAGTTGTGCGGCGTTGCCGGAAGCACTGATCGAGTCGGAACTTTTTGGTCACGAGAAAGGCGCGTTCACGTCAGCGACGCAGATGCACAAGGGTCGTTTCGAACTCGCAGATGGCGGCACGTTGTTTCTCGACGAGATTGGCGATCTGAGTGCGGCGGTGCAGGTGAAGTTGTTGCGCGTGTTGCAGGAACGTGAGTTTGAACGCGTTGGTGGGACGAAGACTTTGCCGGTCGATATCAGGTTGATCGCGGCGACGAATCGCGATCTCGAAAAGGAAGTGGCGCAGGGACGATTCCGGCAGGATTTGTTTTTCCGGCTGAACGTTGTGCCGCTTGTGTTGCCGCCGCTGCGCGAGCGTCCGGACGATATTCCGATTCTCGCGGCGCACTTCGCAGCGAAGTCGGCGCAAAGGTATGGACAGCCGACACCGGAGCTCGATCCGGCGCTGGTTGAAGTGCTGCTTGATTACAACTGGCCGGGCAACGTGCGTGAGCTTGAAAACTTAATTGAGCGGCTCGTGGTGCTGAGCAATACGACGACGCTGGGGCTGGAGTTTGTGCCGGAGAAGATGTTGCGCGTGCTGCCGGGGACACCACCGGGCGACGAGAGTACGTTGGAGGGTGCGGTTGAAGCGGTGAAGCGGCGCATGATCGTGAGTGCGTTGCAGTCGGAAGGTAACAAAGTCGCCGCCGCGAAGAAACTCGGCATCAGTAGATCTTACCTGCATAGATTAATTAACGAATTCGATCTCTAGTCATAAAAAGGGCCACGGATAACACGGATAGAAATCGGGTTTTTATCCGTGTTATCTGTGGCTGCCTTTTTGTGCTTTACTATTGCTGATGGCCAGCCTGCAACAACGTTTACCCGAGAATGTTCCTGGGGATTTCTTTGTCGATTCCACTTGCATCGACTGCGATACGTGTAGCCAGTTAGCGCCCGGTATCTTTCGCGATCACGGCGACCAGTGCAGTGTTCATCATCAACCGCAAACAGCAGACGAAACCAGACTCGCGATGATGGCGCTGGTATCGTGTCCCACGGGTTCCATCGGCGCAAGTGAACCACACGACGCGCATCTCGGGATTGATGCCTTTCCGCTCCCACTCGACGACAACGTTCACTTCTGCGGTTTCACTTCCGAATCCAGCTTTGGCGCATGGAGTTATTTAATAACCCGACCGGAAGGCAACGTGCTGATCGACTCGCCGCGGTTCGCGAGCCAGTTGCTAAAAAAGATCGAAGCGATGGGCGGCGTAAGTCAAATGCTCTTAACACACAAAGACGACATCGCCGCGCACCAGTTGTTTCACGAGAAGTTTGCTTGCGAGCGATTGATGCACGCAGACGATGGCGCAACTCGTCTCGGTCTCGAACAGATAGTTCAAGGCGAAGAGCCGGTGCAACTCGACGATGATTTGCTCGTGATTCCGACTCCGGGACACACTCGCGGTCACGTTGTCTTTCTGTATAAAAACAAGTTTCTTTTCACTGGCGATCACCTCGCCTGGTCTCCTGCACGTCAAACTTTGACTGCGTTTCGGAGTGTTGCCTGGTATTCGTGGCCGGAACAAACTCGCTCGATGGAAAAACTTCTCGATTACGAATTTGAGTGGGTCTTGCCGGGTCACGGCGACATCCATCACGACGACACCCGCACGATGCACGCTCACCTCGAACGCTGCGTCGCATGGATGAAAAGCACTAAATGATTTTGTGCTTTCTGTGCCTTTTTGTGGCTAAATGATTCTTCCTTTTTTGAGGCAAACAAATGAATCGAAATCAGAAAATTGCTCTCGGTTGTGGTGGCGCCGGATGCCTGGGGTTGCTTGTGGTTTTAATCGCCGGCTGCGTGATCTATTTCGTCTATTACAGCCAAAACCGGCGGTATTCCGCTTCTAATTACAACTACAATTTCAACATCAACTCAAACAGTAATTCCAGCACGAACGATAATTCCGATTCCAATTCGAACGCGAACGCGAACGACAACACCAACTCGTCTTCGAATTCAAATTCAACGTCGACAAGTTCGATCTCTGACGACGACAAGCACAAGCTCTATCAGGCTGCCAGCATGACGGGGGATGCCGAGTTGTTGCGCCGCGTCTCCGTAAAGATTGGCCTGGTGGATGAAGACTACACTCCCGGCGAACACTACCAGACTTTCGTCGCCGAACACGTCGGTTGGGCCATTCGCAACACTGCCTTTATTCAGTCAATTAGCACACCCGAAAAGGCACGCGCCTACGTTAACGATCATTTCCCTGAGTGAACGGTGTCCACAGATTACACAGATTGATTTATATAATTCGTGTAATCTGTGGATGGTTTTTATATGGATCCCGCACGCATTCGCAATTTCTCGATCATCGCCCACATCGATCACGGCAAGTCGACACTCGCCGACCGCCTGCTCGAACTCACCGGAGCCTTGTCCGAAAGGGAGATGTCAGATCAGGTGCTCGACAACATGGACCTGGAACGCGAACGCGGCATCACGATCAAGGCACATGCGGTCCGGCTCGATTACAAGTCGCAGGACGGAAACTCGTATGTGTTGAATCTGATCGACACGCCCGGGCACGTCGACTTTTCTTACGAAGTGTCGCGTTCACTTTCGGCGTGTGAAGGCGCACTGCTGATCGTCGACGCTTCGCAGGGTGTCGAAGCGCAAACGCTCGCGAACACTTACCTTGCAATCGACAACAACCTCGAGTTGATTCCGGTCATCAATAAGATCGACTTGCCGGGCGCCGAACCCGAAAAAGCGATCGAACAGATCGAACACTTCATTGGACTCGAAACGCACAACGCGATCCTCACGAGCGCCAAGACCGGCGAAGGCGTCGCTGACGTTCTCGAAGCAATCGTGCGCGACGTGCCGCCACCGAAAGGCGATCCGAACGCGCCGCTCAAAGCGTTGATCTTCGACTCGTGGTACGACTCGTATCGCGGCGTGATCGTGCTGTTTCGCGTGATCGACGGCACGATTCGACCGGGCATGAAGATCCGATTCTTCAACGTTGGTCGCGATTACCAGGTCGAAACCCTCGGCGTGAATCGACCTGCGCCCACGCCGATTAGTGAGTTGAGTGTTGGAGAAGTAGGTTTTCTTACCGCGTCGATCAAAGCTGTTGCCGACGTGCAGATTGGCGACACTGTGACAGAAGCAGCGCGGCCGACGAAGGAACCGTTTCCCGGGTATCAGGAAATCAAGCCGATGGTGTTCGCCGGCTTGTATCCCGTAGACACTGCGCAGTACGAAGAGTTGCGCGATGCGCTCGACAAGTTGCGACTGAATGACGCGTCGTTCTTCTACGAACCTGAGTCTTCGGCGGCGCTGGGATTTGGCTTTCGTTGCGGCTTTCTCGGGTTGCTGCACATGGAGATCGTGCAGGAGCGTTTGGAACGCGAGTTCAACCTCGATCTGATCACCACTGCGCCGGGGGTGCGTTATGTGGTGACTACCACGGACGGTCAGGTGCTTGAAATTGATTCACCGGCAAAGATGCCCGATCCCGGACGGATCGCGAAGATCGAAGAGCCCGTGATTCGCGCTGTTATCCTGACGCCCGACGAACATCTCGGCGGTATCCTGCCACTGCTCGAAGAGAAACGCGGACTGCAAAAGGGTTTTGAATACATCACGTCGAATCGCGTGATGCTGACGTACGAGTTGCCGCTGAATGAGATCGTGCTCGACTTTTACGATCGACTGAAGTCAGTGTCTCGTGGTTATGCTTCGCTCGACTACAACCTCGCTGGTTATTGGGAGAGTGATCTGGTGAAGCTCGACGTGCTGGTCGCGGGTGAGCCGGTTGATGCGCTCTCGTTGATTCTGCATCGCAGCACTGCGCAGCCGAAGGGGCGCGCGCTCGCGGAGAAGATGAAGCAGTTGATCCCGCGGCAACTGTTTGAGGTTCCGATCCAGGCGGCGATCGGAAACAAGGTGATCGCGCGTGAGACGGTGAAGGCGCTGGGCAAAAACGTAATCGCGAAGTGTTACGGCGGCGACATCACCCGCAAACGCAAGCTGCTCGAGAAGCAGAAAGAAGGCAAGAAGCGCATGAAGAAAGTGGGACGTGTTGAGATCCCACAGGAAGCGTTCCTCGCGGTATTAAAGGTCAATGAATAATTTGAACCGCGAATTTACGCGAATGAACACGGATCAGATCCGCGTGCATTCGTGTCAATCCGCGGCTGAATTGTTGCTGCGTTGTGCGCGCACGCCGGCAGGTGAGGTCGATTGGGAGTATCTGTTTCTGCTCGCACGCCGCCATTCGGTCGTGCCGCTCGTGTACTTTCAACTCGAGCGGTCCGCACCAGACATCATCCCCGCACCAATCCTTAAGAAGCTCAAACAACACTACATCGAAAATGCAGCACGCAACACCATCCTCACTACCGAGCTTTGCCGTTTGATTAACCTATTTCGTAATGAGGGCATCGACGCGATCCCGTACAAAGGTCCGGTGCTCGCACAGTTCGCGTACGGCAACATCGCGCTCCGACGCTTCGTCGACCTCGACGTGATCGTTCACAAGGCTGACGTCCTGCACGCACGCGAGATTCTTCTCAACGAAGGCTACGCACCAACGAAGTCACTCTCACTCAGCCAGCAAGAGCTCTTGCTACGCACACAACACAACTTGCAGTTCTCGCGTGACAATCATCGCCTGATCGTCGAACTGCACTGGGACATCGCTCCACGTCTCTTCGCCTCAAGCATGAACACCGATCGACTGTGGCAGGAACTGGTAACAATCGATCTCAACGGCACCACGGTGAAGACATTTCCGGCGGACGATCTGCTCTTCTCACTCTGCGTACACGGCTCGCGTCATCTTTGGGAACGGCTGGCCTGGATCTGCGACGTCGCCGAGCTGATCACAAGACACACGATTGATTGGACCACACTACTTGAACGCGCCCGCGCGGCTGACAACGAACGAATGTTCCTGCTTGGTCCATATCTCGCCGAACGGCTGCTCGACGCACCTTTACCTAACGAAATCAAGCAACACTGCGCTTCAGATCCGCGCCTGGCAGCGCTCGCCGAGAACGTCATCGAACATCTTTTCAACGGCTCGACGCACGTGCCGGCAACGTCGCGCGAGATCTTCAAGTACAATCTCGACGTGCGAAAAACGCTCAGCGCCCGTGCACGTTATTTGCTTTATATGCTGCGCCCAACGGACGGCGATCTCGCCTCCCACGCGCTGCCCGCGAGTCTGAATTTCGCCTATTATCTCACCCGACCATTTCGCCTGTTTCGCACGAAAATTTGACGGATTTTTTTTCGCATGTTAGTTTCACGGTAATTGGAGCGCGGTCAGTCGCCCGGGCAAAACTGCTCAATACGCAAAGGAATATAGGTACTAAAAATTGAGACGCACAGTTTTTTTTCACTATGCGAAGGGCCTTACCTTGGCTTTTCTTATTTGCCTCGGCTCGTTCAATGTAGCGTTGTCGCAGAAGCCGGCAACGGACGCGAAACCAGCAAAGAAGCCTTCGTTTGTGCTGACTGTAAAGACTCAACCCATTCTGAACATTTCACTGAAAGCTGAGAAGGCCAGAGTGTCAGACGTGGCCCAGGAACTCTCAAAACGTTTGAAGATTCCTGTGCAACTGGGTAACGAAAGACAAAATGAGTTGCTGACTGTTGAGTTCAGTGAACTCACTCTCGAACCAGCGCTACAGTTGCTCGCGCCGCAGGTTTATGTTGATTACCAGATCGACACGGGCGCAGTGATGCCGAAGCCACTGGCAATCTATCTCTTTGATGCGAACCAGGGTGAGCCGCCGTTGAGTGCGGCAGTGCATGGATCCGTGCAATCGATGTTGATTGAAGGCGACACCGAAGATGGTGTGGAGCCGCAAACCGATGAAGCGAAGAAGAAGCTCGAAGAGCAACCTCTGCGCATCATTTTCGAAAACAATCTGTTGACAGTGAAAGCCAAAAAGCAGCCCCTGCCTTTAGTGCTGCTGAAAATTGGCGAGGAAATCGGTATTCCGGTTGAGATTCAGGACCAGCCAGTTTCGATAGTAGATACTGAAATCTCAAAACTTCCAATAGAGGATGTTGTTCGGCAACTGTCCCCCCATATTCGGCTGTTTCTTCGCGCCGATCTTACACGCGCCGACAAACGAGCATTGCGGATCGTTCTTACTGGGCAAGCGCAAGCCGCTCAGCAGAACCCGTGAAAGACGACGATCAAAGCTTGACGAATCCTGGGCCACTTTTGTGTTGCCATGAATCGATCAAGAACCTATATTACTAACTCGAGGAGGCGGCTAAACCTTGGCTAAGCAAAACGAGATTATCAACGAAGAAATCGCTGGTTTGCACAGTGGGAATGGTGTAAGCGGGGAGTGCAGCGAGATTAAGAAAGTGTTTGTCGAACCGACAATCTCTGTTCCTGTGGATGTTCTTGAAGCGACAACTTTCTTTCAAGCAGCTAGTAGCGGCGTTACCAACTAACAAAAAAGCAGTTCGGGTACATGCAAGTGATTCAGGTCGAAAACCGGCCGGCGTCCCACGCTCTTTACACGGTCGCCGGTCGGTTGCTATTTACCGAAAGCTTTAACGACCAACTACGGAACCTGATAGAAGTTCTTTTTGCCGGCTGGCAACTGACACCAGTCTCATCAACTGATAAACCTCCCGACATTCGAATCAGTTTTTTTTGCGGCGACAAACAACCCTGCATCCCTGACAATCTGAATCAGTTTGAAATTGCCGGCGGTGGACAGTGCTACACAGGCGGTGGCGAGTTGTATCTTGCGCTGCAAGATTCGCTGGTCCATCTCAAAGAAACTAACGTTGATGTTTGGTTCGGGCAGCTTCCTAATCCGCGCGATCCGTTGCTCGCGACCGTGACGTCGTTTGCAGTTTGTGCAGCGTTGCGACGCTTTGGATTGTTTGATATGCACAGCGCGGGCGTTGTTGAGCCTGAGAGTGATATGGGTGTTCTGATAGTCGGACCATCGGGGAGTGGAAAGTCGACTCTGGCACTGCAACTGGCGCTCTCCGGTTGGGCTTATCTTTCAGACGATGAGTTGTTGTTGAGTTTGGTTGATGGCGTGGTGCAGGCCCGCGGGTTTCGCAGGTTTTTCGCGGTCAGTCAGGCGGGCGCTGCGGTTAAGGATCGTTTTGAGCCGGATGTTAGTTTGGGGTTGAAGCGGCTGTCGCATACGCCGGCGGGCATTGTGCTGTTTGTTAATCTTAGTGGCGAAGCAAAGTCCGAAATTCGTAAGCTCACGCAGGCGGAGAGTATGATGCGATTGATTCGTGCGTGCCCGTGGGCCACGTACGATACTTCGGTTGCGAGTGCGAATTTGGAAGTGCTTTCTACGCTCGCGCGGCAGGCGATCGCGTTCGAACTTTCCGCCGCTCGCGATCTGCTCCAACCCGGCTACGCTGCCGAATTGCTGAGGGTATCGAGGTCATCTATGAGACGGCGTTCGCTGTCAAGAGTT
>DATEWS010000722.1:0-3191 GCA_035257785.1 Pyrinomonadaceae bacterium | reverse complement strand
CCGCTCGCTGTGACGATCACCCGCACGGTCATTTCATTCTTCGTCAGCGTGCCTGTTTTATCGGATGCGATGACGTTCGACGAGCCAAGCGTCTCAACCGCCGCGAGATGACGCACAATGGCGTTTCGTTTCGCCATGCGTTGCACACCGAGTGCGAGGACGGCTGTTACCACTGCGGGTAATCCTTCCGGCACCGCCGCAACAGCCAGCGCCACGCCCAGAATCAGCACGTCGAACAGCGCGGCGAAACCACGAACATCTTCCACGAGGATGATCGTTGCGATCATCACGACGGCGATGACGATGACGATGATGCCGAGCAATTTGCCGACGCGGGCGAGTTCCCTTTGCAGTGGCGTGGTCTCCGCCGGAGCTCCTTCCAACATGCCGGCGATGCGCCCCATCTGGGTCTGCATTCCTGTCGCCACGACTACGGCACGGCCGCGCCCATAGGTGGCCGCTGTGCCGCTGAAGATCATATTGTGGCGGTCGCCGAGTCCGACTTCTTTTGTAATCGCAAGGGTGTCCTTTGAAACCGGAAGGCTCTCGCCCGTCAGCGCTGCCTCAGCTGTTTGTAGAGCGGTTGAGTGAATCAGGCGTGCGTCGGCAGGAACTTTGTCACCTTCCTCCACAAGGATGAGGTCGCCCGGTACAACCTCAGTCGCCGGGATGCTTTGCCGCGTGCCGTCTCGAATGACGTTCGCGCGCGCCGCCGACATCTGGCGTAGTGCTGCCACAGCTTGCTCAGCCCGTGACTCCTGAATGTGGCCCATAACCGCGTTGAGCAGCACGACAGCGAAGATCGCTATCGCTTCGTAGGGCAAAGCCGATTCGCCCTCATACAACCAAAGCGCAATCGAAATCGCCGTGGCGATCAGCAAGAGGATGACTAACACGTTCTGAAACTGCGCGAAGAACTTTCTCCATGCGGGCACAGGTTCTTCCGTTGCTATTTCGTTCTTGCCATACGCTTCGAGTCGCGCCCGCGCCTCAGTCTCGTTCAGCCCGTGTTGTGCGTCGCCACCGAGTACATTCAGCGCTTGATCAACGGTTAGTTGATATGAGTCAGGCTGATTTCTTTCGATCGTTGCGGCGATGTTTTCGATTGGTTTGCTCGTACCCATAACGGCAAAAGCTGGAGAGCCGATCGTTGCAGCGAGAACGTTGAACCGATGTGCTCCCACAGCGAGTATCTTCCCATGATACCCGCTCGCATCCGGTAAGTTCATCGCAAACAACGATCGGCAGGTACGATCGTACAGCTCATGCCAGACCAGTTGGAGCGTGATAACACTTGATGTTATCAAGTGGAAACTCCCTTTCGACCTCTCGTCTTCTGGATATTATCTGCATGCCGCGAGTAAACACTTGCACATCACAGGTGTAATTACGCTCGCTGATCCAGGTTGAATTTACCCGGGTCACGGGAGTAGGACATTTGCTATTCCGTGGTAAGAGTTCTCTACTTCAATGAACTCTGGACTGTTGAAGATCATTTATTACTCAGGGCTTCTTTGCAGGACGATGATCTATACTCATGTGCTCAGAATACCGCCGGGGAGACATCATGACGGTCAAGCGCATGGACAACGTCGGCATCGTAGTAGAAGACATCGACGCCGCGATTGAGTTCTTCACCGAACTCGGCCTTGAGCTCGAGGGGCGCGCCCCAATCGAAGGAGATTGGGCAGACGGCGTCACTGGATTGCACGGCATGCGCGTCGAGATTGCCATGATGCGTACGCCGGACGGTCACAGCCGGCTCGAGATGTCCCGATTCCTCGCGCCGCCTGTGGTCGCCGATCATCGCAGCGCCCCGGTGAATGCTCTCGGTTATCTACGCGTCATGTTCACCGTGGATGACATCGACGATACGCTCGCCCGGCTCGGCAAACACGGCGCAGAGCTCGTAGGTGAAGTGGTCCAGTACGAAGACATGTACCGGCTATGCTACATCCGGGGCCCCGAACGAATTCTCATCGGGCTTGCCGAAGAGCTCGCGCAGCAGACTTCTCGTTGAACTTAGCTGGAAAAGGAGCGATGTGATGCATAACCTTGAACATCTGTTTCTCGTCGGCGAGTTCCCGGCGCGCGCCCACCTGCTGTCCGGGCTGACGTTCGAGCAAGTCACACTACGCCCGGATGGCGCGTCGCATTCTATCTACGAGGAGCTTTGGCACGTTGTAGGATACCAGCAGAGTATCATCGCGTCGGGTGACCCCGCCGGAGACAGGTACCCGACCGCGGCGCCAGAGCACGAGCAGCAATGGCACGACTTAGTGCAAGTATTCCTGGACGGCGCTCGCGCTGCGGCAGCGATGGGCCAGACGCCTGAGCGTTTGGCGGTCGAGGTGCAGCCGGGCGTGACAATGGCCGACGAGTTGAACAGTGTGGCGGTACATAACGCCTATCATCTTGGCAAGATCGTTGCCTTGCGGCAGAGGATGGGCGCGTGGCCGCCACCGGGAGCGCCGGGCACGTCGTAACGCGAATTACTATATGAAGGAAGTCACTCTCAAACACATCATCGCTCCAATATTGATTCTCCTTTTTGTTACCGCCTCAAACGGGCAAACTTCCCAAACCGCCCAGGATTATGTGCAGAGCGGCATGGCCCACTTTCAAAGCGGCGCACTAGACGCCGCGTTGGCCGACGCAAACAAAGCTCTCGAGCTAAATGCCAACTACGTTGACGCGCTTTATCTTCGCGCGGCTGTCAGGAGCAAAAAGGGTGACACGCCTGGTGTCTTAGCCGACTACAACAAAATCATCGAGCTTGCGCCTTCCGGTGCCGGTGTAGAGGTGGTCTACGCGAATCGCGGCATACTACGCCTGCAGAGCAAGGATATAGGTGGCGCCCTTGATGATCTCAATAAGGCTGTCACTATCAACCCGAGAGTTGCGGAGATTTACAATGGTCGTGCTATAGCTCGTTTGCAGAACGGTGATCTGGACGGTTCGCTTGCGGATTACGAAAAGGTTATCGAACTTAAACCTTCTATGCCATCGGCTTTTCTGGGAAGGGGCTACTTCCGTTATCAGAAAAAGGATTTCGATGGAGCCATATCGGATTTCAGTAAGGCGATTGAGTTGTATCCCGGCTACGCCGATGCGCATGTGGACCGCGGCTTTGTTCGCGGATTAAAGGGAGACATGGCCGGTGCCCTCGCAGAGATCAGGAAAGGGACAGA
>DATEWS010000721.1:0-2718 GCA_035257785.1 Pyrinomonadaceae bacterium | reverse complement strand
CGGCAGTATCAGTCACAGTGAACTGAACGTTGAGACCATCGCGTTTAAGTGTGCCTTCCTGAACGAGACCGCCCACACGAAACGTACGACCGACCGGCGCTTTTTTGGCTGCCACTTCGGTGGGACTAAAGAAGAAAACGAGGTTATTACGGAATGCGCTTGCCGCAAGAAAGGCCGCGAGCCCCAATCCCGCCAACCCGACAAGAATAAATGCGATCCGTCTATGACGTCGTTTCATTAGCACTACCTCTTAAGACTGCAGGAACAGTATCAGATGATTGCCGTTGTTGCTGCATGAGCGCTTTCCTGCGTTGGCTCAAACTCACGAGTTCCCAAACAATCGCGATCAACGAAAACGCATATGAGCCCCAAATGTAGAAGCCGTAGCCTCCCATCGACAGGTCTGGCCAGTTCATACTCCTACCTCCGCGAAGCGAGCGGCGTTTTGTTCTCGCTCCAGAATAATGCATCGCAGCCGCATGAGCACAACGGCCACGGAGTAAAGCCAGCACGCAGCGAGCATGATGAGCAATGCTGCCAGCATCGATCCGCGAATCGTCGGTTTCTGTAAGATGCGAATCGTAGCGCCCTGATGCAGGGTATTCCACCAGTTAACTGAAAAGTAAATGATCGGGACGTTAATGACGCCAACGAGTGCGAGCACAGCGCCCGCGCGATCAGCCTTGCGCGGATCGTCGATCGCGGCTTGCAGGGAAATGAATCCGATGTAGAGAAACATCAGGATCAGTGTCGACGTCATGCGAGCGTCCCAAACCCACCACGTTCCCCACGTCGGTTTACCCCAGAACGCGCCGGTGACTAGTGAGACGGCCGTGAACATCGCGCCCGTAATCGCGAGCGATGACGCCATCATCGACGAGAGACGCGCGTTGAACGCCCAACCGATGCCCGCATAAATCGCCATCAGCACGTAGAGAAACATTCCCATCCACGCGGCGGGTACGTGAATGAAGATGATTCGATATGCTTCGCCTTGTTGAAAGTCAGGCGGGGCGATGAAGAAGCCGACGAAGAGACCGGTCGCGAACAGGATTGCCGCCGCGGTCGAAAACCACGGAATCATCTTCCCGGCGAGCGGGTAAAACATTGCGGGTGATGCGTATTTGTAGAGGTTCATGATTATAGGTCTTATTGAATAGGTCCTATCGGTCCCATAGGACCTATATTTTGTTTTTACTCCAGCGAAATCCTTAATGCCGCCGCGGCCGCCCAGGGCGAAAAGAGCGCCGACACGATCGCAAATGCTCCGAGCAGGTAGATGTGCGGCGTGGGGCTCGTTCCCATGATGCTCGCTTGCACCGCGCCCGAACCGAAGATCAGCGCCGGAATATAAAGTGGCAACACGAGTATCGAGATCAAAACGCCGCCGCCGCGCAGCCCAAGTGTTAATGCCGCTCCAACCGATCCAATCAAACTCAACACTGGCGTGCCGATCAGCAGACTGACAAAGAGTATTATCAGCGTTTCACCACTTAGATCGAATTGCACTCCAACTAGGGGCGCAATCAACACCAATGGCAGTTCTGCAACGATCCAGTGCGCGAGCGTTTTTCCCAGTACGACCAGAAACAGCGGCTGCGGCGTTAGTAACAACTGTTCCAACGTGCCGTCGTAATAATCGTTCGCAAACAGCCTTCCGAGTGAAAGCATCGACGCCAAAAGCGCTGCAACCCAAACAACACCGGGCGCGATCGTTCGTAACAGCTGCGTCTCCGGTCCGATCCCGAGTGGAAAAAGACTAACGACGATCACAAAGAAGAACACCGTCGACAGCATGTCGGCGCGGCGACGCCACGCCAGTATCAGATCGCGCCAAACGATCCAGCGCAACATCGATAAGCTCGAAGGTGCGTTCACGTTGTCAGTTCGAGTCGCTTGGTGTGGCCCGTCGACAATATTAATTCCTGATGCGTGGCGACGATCGCAATGCCACCACCAGTAAGGTGGTTTTCAATCAAAGATCTCACTAAGGCAACGGCGCCTTTGTCCAACGAGGTCAGCACCTCGTCGAGTAGCCAAAGCGTGGTGTTGCAAACCAGCAGTCGCGCCAACCCGACTCTGCGGCGTTGTCCTTCTGACAAGAGTCGTGCCGGAAGTGACTCGCGACCGCCCAAACCCATCTCTTTCAACACCGCAAGACCGCGTTCGTTGCTGATTTCAACGCCATTAAGCGCGTTTGTTATTCTCAGGTTTTCAAGCGCGCTCAGCTCTTCTTTTACTCCGTGACGATGACCTAAGTAAGTCACCGATGCGACATATTCCTCACCTAACGAGCGAATATTCGCACCATTCCACTTAATCTCGCCTTCAGCAGGGGCAAGGAGTCCACACAAAATCCGGAGCAAACTGGTTTTGCCGCTTCCGTTTGGCCCGGTAAGCTGGATGTACGTTCCCGGAGACACCGACAGATCGAGCCCGCTAAAAAGCCTGCGATCTCCACGTACGCAGCCGAGGTTACTGACCTCTAGAATGTTGTCGTCCTCCGCTGCCATTGTACCGGGAATCGGCTATGTCTTCACGCGCGGTTCGACGGGACCGTTGACTCGCATCCATTCCTGCCAGCCGCCTTGCAGCACGCGCACGCGTTTGAAGCCACTCGCCTGGAGAATCTGTGCCGCCGCGATGCTCGATTCATCTTTGGGACAGGAACAATAAGTGACGATCTCTCGATCTTTGGGAAGATCTTTCAGCGGCGGG
>DATEWS010000720.1:0-2347 GCA_035257785.1 Pyrinomonadaceae bacterium | reverse complement strand
AGCCGAGATTTCTTTCGTGTCAACAGCGATGCGGACGACGTCGGGGTTCAATCCTGCGAGGCCACGCATTGCAGACAACTTCAACATCGGTCACGATCACTTGAGAACCACACCGAAAGAGAAACGAACATTATCTGCACGCCGATTCCCGAATCCCAGTTCGTTTCCACTGCTAAGAAAAATTGGATTGTAGTCGACCTGAAAAACGCGCAGACTCACACGGTCATTAACCCGCACATCAACTCCTCCGCCTAGTGCCAATGCGAAGTCCGTCGAACTTGCTGTCTCCGAACTATTAAGGCTGGCAACTTCCAATTTCGCGCGCGTGTTAGCGATACCAGCGAGGGCTCTTACAAACGGCGTGACTCGGCTGTCGCTGCCGAATCTGTATTGTGGTCCACCCAGCATGTTGAAGACACGAATGTGATTCTCGATATTTCCACTTGGGAAATCAGGTACCTTCTCCGTCTTAAAGTGAGCGGAGAAATCTCCCGTCAAACCGAAGTTCTTCGTTAAGTATCCGGTAGCTGAAACATTGAAACCGTTGAGAGTTTGTTTGCCTAAGAAGGCGACAATCACCGGTTCCGTGGGAATGGGATGTTCAATTTCGTAGTTCGTTCGCAGTACGGAGTAGCCGGCGAAAAAGTCGAAGCGAGAGTGGTCATCAGATTGCGCGACCGCAAGTGGAACGCAGCACAAGATCAGAAAAAAACCAAAGAACAGTTTGTGCATGTGTCATCTCTCCTTAGTTAGAGTTAGGGAATTGTTCATGCCGAATGGCGCGAATGTTCATGCCGGATCGGAATAGACCGTGTCCTCAGGAACATCGGTAGGACTCTCGAAATCGAGACGATAGCCATCGGGGTCAGTTAATGATGTGACCCAAAGATTGTTGCCCACGAACGGCCTCGATGGGTTGAGGCCTCGTGCCTTCACATCGTGATACAAGGCAATCGCGTCCGCACATACGAAACAGATGGTGACTCCCTGGCCCAAAACTCCTTCAGGATACCCACCGGGCTGTCCATCCTTCCAGTACTCCTGAAGCATGATGGCAACGCCATCACGTTCGAGCCAACACCATCGGATTCGGCCACCCGGAGACCATTGTCGCGTGATCGTGAATGCGAGCCTCTCCACATAAAATCGCAAGGATGCCTCGATGTCTTTTACATTGAAGAATGGGACCGCCTGCCGCAGGTTTGGAGTGCCGGATGCTTGTAGTTCCATTGCGGCATCGAAGAGTGTCTTGCTGCCAGTACTCATTGCGCACCTCAGATGCTAACGGTCGCGATCGCTGCAGCCACAACGAAGCGCGCGGTCAGATGTGTCTCCTGAGCTGGATAATATCGGCTTTGCCAGTCGCGTACAAAATATAATTGCGCGCGAACTAAGTGCTGCGCTGCTGCCTTAACGTTTGTGCGGTTTGCCTGTCTGCGCGTTGCCCCCACAGAAGTACGGGCAACGCGGCGAGCTGGCAGACCATTGAGAAAACTATCAAGGTGGCGATGGATCTATCGTAAAGAAATCCCATCGCGGCGCTGCCGATGAACCACGCGACACCAAATGCTGTATAAAACAAACCAAAGCCCGTGCTTCGCTTCGCTGCGGGAATCACACTGCTCAACATCGCTTTCAGAAGCGAGTTTTGCGCTCCCATCCCAATGCCCCAAAGGATCATCCCCGTGAGTACGAGCCAGAACTGTCCGAGAAATGCAAACGGAGCAAAGATTGCGCCCGCCAGAAACGCAACGGCAGCGATCGAGAATCCGAGTCGATCAAACAAACGGCCGAATACCAGATTGGTAACTGCCCCAGCGCCCATTGCGGCTGCATAAAAAAGAGCGACCTCCGTGTCGGATACATTTCCAATTTTCTTGAAGTGAAAAGAGATGAGAGAAAAGTCAGCGAAGCCTGCGGCTATTAGTGCTCCGGCCGTGACATAGATCCAGAAGGCCCTGGGGAACCCTTTTGTCTCAAGTAGCTCTGTAGATCCCTCTTCGAGCTTGTGCGGTTCCGGGTAAGAGAGTCGAGCAATAGCAAGAATAGCGAGGCACAATAACGCCGGCACTAACAAGACGCCGAAGCCAACCTGATAACCTTCACGCTTATACAAGGCGAGTGCGATTATGAGTGGACCAAAGGTAGCGCCTGCCTGGTCCAATCCCTCGTTCAAACCAAAGACCCAGCCGCGTCCGATCGACTTGCCCGCGTAGGAAAGCATCGCATCGACTGCGGGTTTTCTGATGCCGCGGCCGGTCCGTTCGGCAATCATCAGCGCGGCAGCCAATGGCCAATTGCCCGCGAGCGCGAGTGCCGGCACTGCGAGCATATTGATCACATATCC
>DATEWS010000719.1:0-2325 GCA_035257785.1 Pyrinomonadaceae bacterium | reverse complement strand
AGGATGCTTGGCTGACCACCGACTGCGCGTGCGACAGCGACGCGCTGTTGTTGACCGCCGGAGAGCTGGCTCGGCAAGTGCTTGGCACGATGCGCCATGCCGACGCGTTCGAGTGCTTCGGTAACGCGCTTCTTGCGCTCGGACGAGCTCATGCCGCGGTAAGTCAACGGGAGTTCGACGTTCTCATAAACGGTCAGGTCGCCGATGAGATTGAAGCTCTGAAAGATGAATCCGACCTCGCGGTTTCTGATGCGCGCGCGTTCGGACAGCGAAAGATTCTCGACCGGGTGATTATTAAGGACGTACTTGCCGTCTGTCGGCGTATCCAGCAATCCGAGAATGGAAAGCAGAGTTGACTTGCCGCATCCCGAAGGTCCGGCAATGGAGACGTATTCACCCTGTTTGATATCGAGGTGAATACCGGAGAGTGCGTGTGTCTCAACCTCATCTGTATAAAAGACTTTCTTGACATCAGAGAGGTGAATTAGGGGCTCGGAAGAACTCATCATGCGCTCCTTAACGATTTTGTGTACACGATCTTAGTAATTGAACACCGCGAACCGGAGTTGTATGGCAACTCAACAACTTTCACGCAAAGGCGCAAAGGAAATAAATGGCGCAAAGTGAAAGCAGAAGTCTTTGCGGTCTTTTCTCATCTTGGCGACTTTGCGTGAAACCCTTACCGGATCCGGATCCGGTTGTAACTATCCAATGCCGACGTATCAGAAATTATGACCTGCTCGCCTTCGCGCAGCCCGTCGAGTATCTCGATGGTGCTAACCGAGTTGCGGCCGAGTTTAACTGTGCGGCGCTCAGCTTCAGTGCCATCAGGACTCAGTACGAACATGCCGATCGTTTGTTGTGCTTGACCAAACGCGGGCCGGCCGACTTTCAAGACATCCTTGAGTCGCTCGAGCTCGATCGTTCCGTCAACACTCAAATCGGGACGTGCACTCGCAGGCAGCGGACCGACCAGCGATACGTCGATCTCAAACGTGCCTTCGCGAGCTGCCGGATCGATGCGCGAAACCTGACCCTGGATCAGACCGTTGCGCGTGTCGACAGTAACAGGATTGCCGACGCGCATGTCTTTGATCTGCGTCTCAGGAACTCTCAACACGGCTTTCAACGAAGCGGGATCGGCAACGCGCGCGATATTGAATCCTGGTGTTACTTGTTGACCAACCTGGACCGAAACCTGTTGCAGCACGCCGGCAGTTCCAGCACGCACTTTCAATGCGTCCGCCTGATCGCGTTTCAGTTTTGCGAGGACGCGCAACTGTTGCAAACGAGAAGTGGTCGCGTTCAATTGCGCTTTGACTGCTTTCCCACTGACTGCGAGTCGTTCTTGTTCAACTTTGAGCCGGTTCGCGAGATCCTGAACGTTGACGCGCGAGATCTTCAACTGTAGATCGGCGATGAGGCCCTGTTTTCCGAGCACTTCGTCGGCATCGAGTTGCAACTTGGCCTGGCTGTACTGCGCGTTGATGGTTGCGATCGCGGCCTTCTGCGTCATCGTATCGCTTTCGAGTTTAACCTTCAGGTTCTCCTCGTCAGCCTCTGCGGCTTTGACCTGGAAATCAGCGTCCGTCGCCTGCTGCTCGACCTGCGGGTTCGTCAATTCGACGATGACCGTAGACGGATCGACCTCTACACCGGCCTGGAGATTTACTTTCTCGACACGACCTTCAGCAGGCGCAGGCACCCAGCGAGTTATCTCGGGGACCAAGGTTCCGTTGCCGCGCACGTCGCGAATCATCTCACCGCGTTTGACTGTTTCGATAACGGCGGTCGAGCGATCGAGGGTTGGGGCCGCTGGCTTCAACTTGGTGAGGCCATACGTGATCCCGCCTAATGCGGCGAGACCGACCACGATCATGACGGCATTACGAATCTTCTTCTTGATCTTCGATTTAGGGGGTCGCTTGATATCCATAGCAGTTCTTACTTCAAAAATTTTTGGAGAGCTGTACTAGCCTTGTTGAGAGAGCGGCGATGCGCGCGCGAAGTGGTTCGGAACGAGCTAGCTAAAACTTCACGCACAACTATACAGTTCTCCGCGACGACTCATGTCAAAGCCCGTGCCAGCCGTGTTCAAAGAGACTGTTTAGCGTGGAGATTAGCGAAATTCGGGGGATTTTGCCAGTTTTGTGAAGCGCACTGGACGGCGAATCGGATCAAAGTTCAAAAAATTCACCGTTGATTATTTCGGTAGCGGGACTCGCCAATCCCAATATCGAAACCTCACCGTAAGTGGCGAATAAGAATTACTCAGAGATATTGATCTACAAGGGCCACCCGACAAGACCTAAGATGAAACTAATG
>DATEWS010000718.1:0-12257 GCA_035257785.1 Pyrinomonadaceae bacterium | reverse complement strand
CGGGATTGGATTTTGGCGACCGGGCGCGCGTGTTGCCGCCATGAAATCGGCAAACGCAAGCACGTCGTCGCCATCATCCTCTGGATCCGGAACCGGATCGAAAGGAGATGGGAACGTCACATTGATTATACCGTCAGCGGTGCTGGCGGGGTTCTCATGTGTTCCGGCGTCAGCGGCACTGGAACTCCTGCCACCGAAACCGTCAAACGGGTTGGTGATACCCATCTCGTTGAGATAAGCATCGCCGGCGAATGAGAGCAGGCTCGCCTGTTGGGCCTTCCAGCCGAACCGGCCATGCCGAAGCGTATTATTCGCCTCCGTGACGGGCACGTTCGTGAGAGTTCCGCGTTGTCCGAGCGGTTGCGCAGCAACGTTGTTTTCAAGCGTCGCGTTGGCAAGGCATTCGACAAACCCATCGCCGAGCGTGCTAGTCACGACGCGAAACGCTTTGACCGTTTCCGCTGTCGAGATGTGCTCGACAACGTCAGAGTCCGTCCCTCGGGCATGAATCAATTGCCCGCCTGGCGCGTCAACAAATGCGCCGTTCACTATGTGACCGGCTCTGAATTCCATTTGTTGACCGAACGCACCAACGTCAACGGATTGGTGACACTCAACACACCCGGTGTCGTTGTAAGTTGGTCCAAGACCATCTTCGATAGTCTCGCGTTCGGAGAAGATGAATTTGTTGTCTTCAAACCTGCCGTTCCCGCGCGCGGTGGGTGCTACAGGCTCGTTCACGCATTCCACTATTGGTGTGCCCTTAACGCCGAAGCCGTTGAACAGGTCATCGGTTTTGGCGTCCATGTCAGTAGTCGGTGCTTCAGTAGCAGTTTGACTTTCGACAACTTGGGGGTCACTCAAGGGCAGGAACAGCGCGACCGCAAAGAGAAGTAGAGTCAGGATAGGTAAGACTTTCCTCATTTAACTTGACCTCCTAGGAGCTACAAACGGGTTTCGACACAAAACTTGACGGTTTGCCCGTCGGCAAACCTCACGGTTTTGCTTGATGGATAGAACCCTGCTTGACTTGGACTACAGAGGCAGTCTCGAGTCTTAGGGGGGTACGACCAGAGTTAAAAGAGTCCCCTCACCAAAGAAGTAAACCAGGACATTGCCCTAGTTGTGAGAGAGAGGGCAGAGGCGCGGACTCTGCTCGAATAGAAAATCGAATTTAGCTGGGCATGACTTAGAACGCCGGGAGTGGAGCGCACTCTATTCCGGTTTCCGGGCAAAGTCAAGAAAATTTCGTATCCGCAGATTACACAATTATTCAAATCGGGTAAGCTGTGTTATCTGTGGACAGACAAAAGCATAAGAGTTATCCATTCACCGCAATTGTGGGCCAGGAAGAGATGAAGCTGGCCTTGATTTTGAACGTTGTCGATCCACTGATTGGCGGCGTTTTGATCATGGGCCATCGCGGGACCGGCAAGTCTACGGCGGTGCGCGCGCTGGGTGACCTGCTGCCGCAGATCACGGTAGTCGCCGACTGTCCTTATAACTGTGATCCGCATAATCTTTGCGACCAGTGCAGCACTCGCAACGATCGGACCACTAAAGAAACGGCAGTGCCTGTGGTTGAACTTCCACTCGGCGCGACTGAAGATCGAGTTTGCGGCACTATCGATATCGAACGTGCGCTCGCAGCCGGGCGAAAAGCTTTCGATCCGGGACTGTTGGCGCGTGCCAATCGTGGCTTCTTATATATTGACGAGGTAAATCTGCTTGAAGATCATCTCGTCGATCTATTGCTCGACGTTGCCGTAACGGGTGTGAATAAAGTCGAGCGCGAAGGTGTTTCGGTCGAACATCCGGCGACCTTTGTGCTGATTGGTTCAGGCAATCCGGAAGAAGGTGAACTGCGCCCGCAATTGCTCGATCGCTTCGGACTGCATGCCGAAGTGAAGACTGAAAACTATCTGAAGAACCGCGTTGACATAGTTCAGCGTCGCGAAGCGTACGATCGCGAGCGCGATGCGTTTTGTCAGTCTTTCGCCGCAGATCAGGAGCAGCTTCGTAAGCGAATTACGCGCGCGCGCGCCGGGTTGATGAAGCTCGCGATGGAGCGTCCAGTGCTCGAGAAGATCGCGCAGCTCTGCGCGGATCTCAAAGTTGACGGTCATCGTGGTGAGTTGACGATCATGCGTGCTGCACGTGCGCTCGCGGCGTTTGAAGGTCGTCGCGCGGTAACTGAAGAACACGTGAAGCGAGTGTCGGCAATGGCGCTGCGTCATCGACTGCGTCGCGATGCACTTGATGAAACCGCTACGAGTGAACAGATTCAGCAGGCAGTTGATGAGGTTTTTCCAAACACCGCGCCGCCGCCGGGATCGAGTGGCAATGGTAGTGGGGATACGCAGCCGCTGGATCGTCCGGGCAAAGTTAACAAACAAGCTCCGCGACAACGTGCGTCAGCTTCGGGAAGTAGTGCAAGACCGAACGATGCTGACGTTCCGTCGCCGCCCGCAGTCGAGAAGAAATCAAGCGAAGTCAAACTTGATCAGCACTTGAGAAGTAACGAGCGTAGAGAAAAATCGCTGTCGCAAAGTCGTCGCACGAGTGGAGGAAAAGCGGCGTTGGTCCAACGACGCGGCCGGTACACCCGCGCGGTGACGTTCAGAAGCGCAGGTGCGCGTGTTGCAATTGATGCGACGTTGCGCGCGCTTGTTGGTCTGGAAGGACGTTTGGCGCCCGTCCATCCACAGGCGCTGCGCTACAAGTTGCTAAAGCACAAACAGGGCACTTTGTTTGTTTTCGCGATCGACGCTTCGGGCAGCATGGCCGCGAATCGCATCGCGCGTGCGAAGAGCACGATCCTGAAACTGCTGCGCAAGTCTTACTTGAATCGCGATAGCGTGGCGATAGTTTCGTTTCATGGAACGACTGCTAACGTCGATTTACCTCCTTCGCGTAGCATTCTGCGCGCCCGACGAGTGCTCGACTCACTGCGCATGGGTGGCAGCACGCCGCTCGCGCTCGGCCTCGTAACTACGATTGAGTTGCTGCAAATCGTCGGCAATAAGTTTGGCGAGTCGGTGGTGCTGCTGTTTACTGACGGTCGTTCGAATGTGCCGCTGCGGCGTGGCGGCCTCAACCTGCGCGCGTTCAGGCAGGTGAAGATTGAGTCGGAACTGCGCGAGCTCACTGTTGCACTCAATCGAACGCGCGCGCGCGTGATCGTTGTGGACACGCAGAAAGAGTTTGAATCGAGTGAAGACACGCGGCGTCTCGCCGGCATTCTTCACGCCGGATTCGTGAAAATCGCTCCTGCCAATCCGTGACATCTGTGGCTGATAACCCGTCAAAAGACGACCGCGACGCGAAAGTGTTCGCGCTCTACGAGCAGTTGCTGGAGATCGAACAGCGACTGATACCTACCGGTCTGCACGTCTTCGGACGTGCTTCATCCGCGGGCGAAAAGATCGATCTACTTAAGATGATTGCTTCTTTCGATCGTCCTGAAGTGGGCGTACGCGCACTGCCGGAAAACGTCGTCGAAGAGGCGGTGCGCGAGTTTGTCCGCGACGGCACGGAAACCGCCGTTCGTTCTTTAGAACAAAAGGGATTGAGTAGCGATGTCACGCGCCCAGTGTTCGCTTTACTCGAAACGGTTTCCACGAAACTCCAAACCAACAACGAGCTCGATTCGCTCGTGCGCGCGTTGCGCGGGGAGTTCATCGAACCCGGACCAGGCGCTGACATCATTCAAAACCCTGACATTCTGCCGACCGGCAGAAACACACACGCGATCAATCCTTATAGCGTTCCTTCGGCCGTGGCTTTTGCGCGCAGTGAAGTTGTCGCAAACAGTTTGCTCGAACGTTACCGGAACGAGAACGGTCGTTATCCGGAAGCGATGGCGCTCGTGCTCTGGGGACTCGACAACATCAAAACGCAAGGCGAAGGAGTGGCCCAGGCGCTGTGGCTGCTCGGTACGCGTCCCGTTCGCGACGCTTTGAATAGGACTACGAACGTCGAAGCGATTCCCCTGGCCCAACTCGGCCGCCCGCGTATCGACGTCGTGATGACCGTGTCCGGCATCTTTCGCGATCTGTTTAGTCCGACCGTTCAGCTGCTCGATAAGGCGGTTCGCTTAGTGGCCCAACTCGATGAACCACTCGAATCAAACTACGTCCGCAAACACGTGTTGCAACAAGTCGAGCAGGACGCGTGCGATCTCGACGACGCGGCGGTACGCGTCTTTTCAAATGCGCCGGGCAACTACGGCACGAACGTAAATTTCATGGTGATGGATTCGCAGTGGGAACGTGAAGAAACGCTCGGAGATCTTTTCGTTACGCGCAAGTGTTTTGCTTACGGCCGCGACTCGAAGGGAAGTGCGATCGAGGGCCGGGAAGCGCGTGTGGCGATGGACCGTGCGCTCGCGCGAGTCGAGGCGACTTACCAAAACATCGACACGTTTGAAATCGGGCTGACTGATGTGGACCACTACTTTGAATATCTCGGCGGCGTGTCGAAAGCCGTGGAGAAACGTGCGAAGGCGCGGCCGGCGATCTATTTATCTGACTCGCTCTCGCGTGAGGTGAAGATTCGGACGCTGGAAGAGACGGTTCGCCTGGAAACGCGTGCGAAGACGCTGAATCCGAAGTGGTACGAAGGAATGTTGAAACATGGGTTCAGGGGCGTGGCCGAGATCGAGAATCACGTGTCGAATACTTTCGGGTGGAGCGCGACGGCGGATGCGGTTGATGATTGGATCTACTCGGAAGTCGCGAATACGTTTTTGTTTGACGAGTCGATGCTGGAGCGTCTGCGAGATTTGAATCCGCACTCCGCGCATTCCCTCGTCCAACGTTTGTTGGAAGCGAATGGACGCGGGTATTGGGACGTTGATGAGAGCGTACTCGAGAAGTTGAGAGATATTAGTCGTAGCCTTGAAGACCAACTCGAAGGTGTTGCTTAACCACGGATAACACGGATTTGAAAATCACGATTTTATATGTCGGCTCGAGTCTATTGGCGCCGCTCAAGAATGCGGAGCGCGAGCTGAATCGCGCCTACAAACTCGACCTGCACGTGGCGGCGTACAACTTCGGCTCGCCGTTGAGCGATCGCGAGTGGCAGGAAGTCGAAGCAGATATCAAAGACGCGAACGTCGTGTTTGTGATCCACGTCATGGATGGCGAGAACGCTACTCGCCTCGTGGCCGCACTTGATAAGTCGCATCACGACGCAGTTATCGTCATCAACTGTATGCCCGAGCTGATGCGTCGCACGCGCATGGGACGGCTCGACATCGCAGCATTTAAAGGACAGAACGGGAAAGGCGGAAGGCTGCTGCGATCGGTGGGTTCGTGGGTGGGGAATCACGCGAGGCGAGGGAAATCGGATAAACGCAGTCACACGAAGTATCTGAAACTTGTCGATCGCCTCCCGGGCATTCTTGAGTTTGTTCCAACGGCGGGTGCGCTCACTGACGCGAAACACTACCTTTATCTCTTCTGCTATTTCCTTCAACCCACTCCGGCAAACATCAAATCGATGTTGCTCTACGCGCTGGTGCATTACGTCCCGGATCCGCACTTCAAAAAGATCCGCGTTCCCAAACCGGAGCAGATGCCGTCAGTGGCGATCTATCACCCGGAAGCGCGCTCGTTGTTTCGATCGTTTGCTGAATATCGCAAGTGGTACGGAAAGCCCCTCGATCCCGATACGACGATCGGGTTGTTGCTCATGCGGCCGCAGGTGATTAGTAAGACGACCAGGCACTACGACGTGCTGATTAACTCAATCGAAGCTGAAGGACTGAGCGTCATTCCTGCGATTGCAACGCTCATGGACAACCGTGAAGCGGTTGCGAAGTTTTTCGTCGAGCAAGGCCAGGCGCGCGTCAGCCAGATCGTGTCGCTCACAGGATTTAGTTTTGTTGGTGGTCCGGCGATGAATGATAGTGCTGCGGCTGCGGAGTTCCTGCGTGAGTTGAATCTTCCATATCGTTCGGCAGTCAGTCTCGACACGCAAACGATCGAAGCGTGGAGTGATTCGGCAACTGGGCTTAATCCGGTCCAGGCTGGCATGCAGATCGCGATCCCGGAGACCGATGGCGCTACCGAGCCGTTCATCTACGGTGGAATTCCCGCGCGCGGCCAGGAACCTGTTGCTCTCGAAGATCGCTGCCGTCGTCTCGCGCGACGTCTCAAGCGTTGGCATCGCTTGCAAACCGCTGCGCGCGACCAGATCAAACTCGCGATTGTTTTGTTCTGCTTCCCACCGAATAAAGGAAACATCGGCACTGCCGCGGATCTGGACGTCTTCCCGGGTTTGTTCGACGTTCTCCACAGATTGCGCGAAGAGGGTTACGCAGTTGATGTGCCTGACTCTGCTGACGATCTTCGAGCGGAATTACTTGGCGGGAACTCTGAGGACCTCGGCGCTTCCGCAAACGTTGCCTATAGAATGAACGTTCAGGAATACCGGCGACAATGTCCGTACGTCACGGACGTCGAGCGCGATTGGAATAGACCACCTGAATCGATAAACATCCAGGGGATCGCCCTCGGCAACATCTTCATCGGCGTTCAGCCGACGTTTGGCTTTGAAGGCGATCCGATGCGTTTGATGATGGCGCGTAGTGGTTCACCACATCACGGCTTCATGGCTTTCTACACCTATCTCTCGAAGGTATGGAACGCCGACGGCGTCATTCACTTCGGCACGCATGGCGCGCTGGAGTTTATGCCCGGCAAACAGATCGGACTCTCGGGCGAGTGCTGGCCCGATCGATTAATCGATGAACTCCCAAACCTTTACATCTACAGCGTAAACAACCCTTCCGAGGGTTCAATCGCCAAGCGCCGCTCATACGCCGAACTCATCTCCTATCTCACGCCACCCATCGAAAACGCCGGCCTCTATCGCGAACTCGCCGCCCTCAAAGACCTCGTTATGGCCTATCGCCAATCAACCAACGAACCCGAACGCGTCCGTCTGTACGAATCCATTCAGGATCTCAGTCGCGAAACGCATCTTAATCCGCATTCATCCGCCTAATCCGTGTTCTAAATTCCTTCGCGTCAACACGATGTATGAAGGATTCGACACCGTCGATCGTGATGACCGGGATGTCGTACCTGTATTTGCTCAACAACTCGTCATCCGATTCAATGTTGATCTCGTCCAAAACAAATTGATCATCGCATCCGGCGCTCATGATTGCTGCTTTCGCATCGTCACAAAGGTGACAGCCGGGGCGGGAATAAATGATTACGTGCACTTTCGACATCGATACTTCTTGCCAGCCAATTGGGAAATTAGGTATAAATAACGCTGCCGACCATATTATATTTTGTTTTTTGTTAGGTGCGGCGCTCTTCATGTTTAAGCTAATAATTCGGTTTACTGCACAGAGAGGAATCCCTGTTCTGAGTCAAGTTGTATAGTCTCTCTCTCGTAGTAAAGTCGAAGTGTACCCACGGGTAGTTCGCAGCACCTGGCAATTCGGAATTGATTTGACGGAGGTCTGGACTTGGATACTCAAGCCGATCAATTGTCCGCCCCGAGTGTAGGTACAACGGCTCCACGCGCGCCCGCAGCCGCAAAGCCCGCGGCTCCATCTGCCGTCGTGGAAGCTACGGCCGATCCGCCGGTGAACAAAATGCGACGACGGATCGTCTGGACGGCTGTCGCTACATCTTTAATTACGTTCTTCCTGATGTTCGTGCGGTTCTTCCTGCCGCGCTCGATTCTCGAACCTTCCAGCATCTTTCGTATCGGCTCGCCCAACGATTACGCGATCGGCGTCGATACTAAATGGCAACAACAATATCGTATCTGGGTGACGAGAACGTCCGATCGACTCTTCGTCATTTACGCACGTTGCACTCATCTCGGTTGTACGCCCGACTGGAAGGCGAGTGAAAACAAGTTCAAATGCCCGTGCCATGGCAGTGGTTACGATAGCGAAGGCATAAACTTCGAAGGCCCGGCGCCACGCCCGATGGATCGCGCAAAGGTGACGCTGGATGCGGAGGGGCAGATTGTCGTCGACACCGGCACGCTCTTCGAATGGCCAAAGGGCGCAAAGAGCCATTTCGACGACGAAGGCGCGTTCATCAGAGTCTGAAGCCGCGGATTACGCGAATTTTCACGGATATGGCAGAGAATTCCGAACCTAAAGACGAGAAAAAACAGCTTACAGCGGGTGAAGAAGACAACCGCAGCATGCTTGAACGCGTGAAGGAGGGCAGCCAGGCTCTCAAACAGCGCGCGATGGATGAGGCGAAGGAGTACAAGGATCCGCAGGACACGCAACTGTGGAAGTCCATCTTCCGTGTCTCGCATGATCGTTCCGATCCGCGCAATCGATCGCTGGCGATTCTTTCAAACGTTTTCCTGCACCTGCATCCGGCGAAGATCAATCGCGACGCAGTGCGTTACCCGTTCACGTGGGGCATGGGCGGCATCACGTTTTATCTTTTTATCGTGCTGACGTTTACCGGGGTGCTGTTAATGTTTTACTACCACCCCACCAAGCTCGATGCGTTTCGCGACATTCTTTATCTCGAGCACGACGTGCCTTTTGGAAAACTGCTGCGCAACATGCATCGCTGGGCCGCGCACCTGATGGTGATCACGACCTGGCTGCACATGTTTCGCGTCGTACTGACTGGTTCTTACAAACGGCCACGTGAGTTCAACTGGTGTGTTGGCGTCGTGTTGCTCGTGCTGACGCTGCTATTGTCGTTCACTGGATATCTTTTACCGGACGATCAACTCGGTTTCTGGGCGGTCACAGTCGGCACGAACATGGCGCGAGCGACGCCGATGTTCGGTCACGAAGGTCCGTTCGGACCGCAACTGGGTTTGACTGCTTACAACGACGTGCGTTTCGGACTGCTCGGCGGATCCATCGTGGATTCAAACGCACTGTTGCGTTCATATATCTGGCACTGTATCGGAATTCCGCTGGTGGCTTCGATCTTTATGGCGGTTCACTTTTGGCGCATCAGGAAAGACGGAGGTATCTCCGGGCCTGCGCCGGTGATGCTCGAGTCGGAGATAAAAGCGGTAGCTAAGAAGAAATGATCAACTCCGCGGCCCTCTGCGGCCCTCTGCGTGCTGGGCGTTAAGAGCATCAAAACGCAGAGTGCGCAGAGATACGCAGAGATCGCAGAGAAGAATTCCAATGCGAAGACTGCTCAATAAATGGACGATCTTGATAGTCGCCGTTTTGTTGGTGGCGTGGTGGGCGATCAACGTTTCAGACTGGCACCAGCTTTGGACCATCTCTTCGGCGCCTGACAACATCCCGATCGTGGCGATGCTCTTTCTCGTTCCGTTTTTTACATGGATGGGAATTAGCCAGGCGCTCAAGAACGACCGGCTCATCAACGAACTCGAAGCGGATCCAAAACAGGCGAAGACACATCATCGTAAAGTCGAACCGTGGCGGCCAGGTTGGGCACGAGAGCTGCACGTTTGGCCCTATTTGGTTCGAATTGAATTTCTTGCCACCGTGATCGTCACGGTGGTTCTTTTTGTCTGGTCCATCACACTCAACGCTCCGCTCGAAGAACCTGCAAATCCGAACCTGACGATGAATCCGTCGAAGGCGCCATGGTACTTCCTCGGACTACAGGAAATGCTGGTCTACTTCGATCCGTGGATCGCGGGTGTCGTGATGCCGTCGATCATCATGATCGGATTGATGGTCTTTCCGTACGTCGACTCGAATCCACTCGGCAATGGTTATTACACACTGAAACAGCGACGGTTTTCGCTGTTGATGTTTGGCTGGGGCTTTTTGATGTGGATTCTTCTGATCGTGATCGGGACGTTTATTCGTGGTCCGGGTTGGATCTGGTTCTGGCCGGGTCAAACGTGGGATCACAACGCAGTCGTGTTCGACAAGAACGTCGACCTGCACGACCTGCTCGCGCAGAAGTTTGGTCTGCACTTTCTGGCCACAGACATCGGGAAGTTTGTTTTTGGATTACTTGTTGTGGGTGGTTTCTATGTGGTGGGCGCGCTCTTCTTTCACTGGTTGATGACGGTTGACTTCAAGAGGATTCGTTTCCCGCGGCCGTTTTTTAGTCTTGCGTCGTGGCATCGAAATCTGTTTCCGAAGAACGAGTTCGAGCAGAAGCTACTGGCTCGCACTAGTCTGCTGCAATATTTGACGTTTCAGTTTTTCGCTGTGAGCGTGCTGCTGGCACTTCCAGTCAAACTCTTTTTGCGTTTGGCTTTCACCATCAAGTACGTGTGGGTAATTCCCTGGCTCAATATTAATTTCTGAGTTGTGCGGAGGTTAGATCATAGTGGCTGATTCACCAGCACCAGGCGAGTCGTTGGTCAAAAGGGAAGCCGATGTACCGGCTAACGATCCAATCGTGAGTCGCTCAACCAGCGGCTGGATGCTGGCCAGTGCGTTGCTGCTCACAGTCTCCATTGCCTGGGCGCTTTACGACGAAGCGTTCGGACAACGTCCGTGGAAGGGAATGCAGCGAGAGTTTGTCAGCCGCTACACTCGCTATCTCGATCGCATCAAGGGGAACGCGGGAAAGACTGAAGCGGAGCTAAAGGAAAGTCCTGAGTATCAACAACTCGACTCGGAAGCGAACGCCGCTCGCGCTGAAGTCGATCCTGAGATCAAACAGATCGACGCTGAAGTCGCAGTCATTCAGAAAAAACTGGACGCGGTTACGGATCCGTTTCAGAACCAGCGGGGTCGTCTCACAGTCATCAACTACAACATCGAGACCTCCAAGGACAAAGCGAAAGAACGTTACCGCCGGCAAGCTGAGGCGAAGAAACAGGAAATAATTCGTGTCGATCTGCCTTCCGACGACGGCACGTCAACCCAACCTCAGAACTTCGACTACGCTAAGCTGGAAGCGCTTTACAACGAACTCCGCGATAAAAAAGCGGAGCGTCTCGGCCGAAAAGCCGAACTGCTGAAGACGCCTTCCGAACTCGCGAAAAAGCGCGATGATTATTTGAAAAATCAGTTGATTGGTCTCGGCCCCGGCGCAATTGAAGGGTTGAAAACCAAGATGGCTGATTACGACTATTCGATTCTCGGCCATCAGATCAGTGTCAACGCTTACAACATCGTCGACCGTTGCGAAGTTTGCCACGCCGGTATTCGCGAGCCGCTCGAGTTAACGCCGGCGAGTCTCGTTGGTCCAAGTGGTCAGCCCGATGAACTTTCGCGCGCGTTTGTAAGCCATCCGGATCGCGAAATACTTCAACTTCACAATCCTGAAAAGTTTGGTTGTTCGAGTTGTCACTGGGGCAATGGTCGCGCGACGACCAGCGAAGTCAAAGGACATGGCCGCCATCGTTTCTGGCTGTGGCCGATGTTTGAGAAAGAGAACACCGAAGCGGGCTGCCAGCAATGTCACGCGAAAGATCGTGTCACACAGGGGGCGGAGACGTTGAATCTCGGCCGCGACCTTTTCATGCAGCGCGGCTGTATGGGTTGCCACCGTTACGAAGGATTCGATCGCGAGACTGATTCGTTGGCAGCGACGCGTCAACAGATTGGACAGCTCGAAGACCAGATCAAGGCCAACGAGAAACAGATCCGCGCCGACACGGAAGCGCAACCGGAGAACATCAGCGAAGATGAGGTCAAGCGACTCCTGGCCCACGCTGAAAGCTTACGCGTGACAAACAGTCTGCTCGCGGCGCGTATCGACCAGATGAACCTGCAAGCGAAGTACCTGATGCAGGATCAAAAGAAAGTTGGACCCAACCTGAAGGACGTGCGCATCAAGCTGCGCAAAGAGTGGGTGCCGGTCTGGTTGCACAACCCGCAAGCATTTCGACCCGACACGAAGATGCCCGTCTTTTGGCGCTTCGGCACGATGCCCGAAGGGACGCCCGGCGCGAACATGCGCGACAAGGATGGCGAAGAGCAGATCCAGGCGATCGCTGCTTACCTGTGGCAGGACAGTTTCGATGCGAAACTGCCGCAACAGGCGCAGGGCAATGCGCAGCACGGCAAGGAACTATTTGAAGGTCGCGGCTGTCTCGCGTGTCACTCAATCGGTGAAGGCGACAATAAGATCGGCGGTCACTTTGCCGCTAACTTGCAGCGCGTCGGGGAAAAAGCGAACTTCGATTACATCGTGCGCTGGATTCACAACCCACGCGAACGCGTCGCGCCTTACTGTCCAAAAGAAAAACGCGATCTGACTGCGGAAGACTACGCGAAGAAGAATTTGCCGTTTGTCTTTGATACGGAACTGCACTCGCGCTGCCCGAATGATGGCGCGGAGTTGCAGGTGCAG
>DATEWS010000717.1:0-2810 GCA_035257785.1 Pyrinomonadaceae bacterium | reverse complement strand
CCCAGCCGCCGGTCGAGAGGAAGAAAAACGCAACCGCATCGGCACGCGTAAACACGCGTTGGTTCGGCGGAATCACCGGCATCACTTGATCTCTCGAGAGACCCGCCAAATCCGAAACCGCCACAAACTTAAACCCGCGCGCCTTGAGCTCGTGAATCACACGCGGTAACGCTTCGATCGTCGCGGAACGATCGCCGCCGGAGTCGTGAAGCAAAATGATCTCGCCGCGTGTTTCGGGATTCGAATCGCTGGCGCGATCGATCGTGCGCTTGACGATCTGATCGGCAGTGACCGGAAGTTGCCAGTCGTCAGGATCGATACGCACGCCGACCATAATGTAGCCGAGTCGCTGCGCGACGAGTGCAGGCTCGACTTCCTGCGGCTTATCGGCTTCTGCGTCTCCAAAGTATGGCGGACGAAACAGCACCGTCGAGCGACCGACTTCCGACTCGATAAGCCGTTGCGTCGCGTTCAACTCGAGCTCAGTCAACGACAACGGAATTTCACCGAGGTTCGGATGCGTGAACGAATGGTTTCCGATCTCGTTACCTTCGTCGACGATGCGCCGCACGAGTTCCGGATATGCCTGGCCGTTTTTGCCGATGATGAAGAACGTCCCCGGAACGTTCTCCTGCTTGAGAATGTCGAGAATCGCCGGCGTCCATCTCGGATCTGGACCATCGTCGAAAGTCAGCGCCAGCAAACCGGGTCGATCTCCCGTGCGTTGCACCACGTACGACGACGGCAACGCCGTAAACTGTTCTGACTTGATGAAACCATTTGCCGCATCAACGGCGAGATCGCGCGCGCCTTTTTGCGGACGCGACATCACCTTCAACAGTTCGCCATTGCCTTCGAAGTCGACTTCGTAACCGTAGTTGATACTCCGCAAAACATCGGGCGAACTGTTCTGCGTTCCCAGGATGGACCACACCGACGGATCTTCAGATCCGAGACGCCAGATGCCAAAACCCGCAGGCTTGTAACCACTCGCCGCGCGCATCTGGTTGTAAGCGGTCACCGCATCGAGAAACCAAACCTTGTGATGTGAATTGTCCTCTTCGTCGTATTCGAAATAAGGATTGCGCGTGGCGGAATCGAAAGCCGGCGCGGCGCTCGACTCGCGCGCGGTAATCAGTGCCTCCTGAAAAGTGACTTCGTCGACGTCCTTGTTCGCATCGTTCCAGTTGTAGCCGTAATTTCCAAGCGCGATGATCGTCTTCGACGCATCGAGATCGCGCATGCGCGCGATGAGTTTCTGTTCGAACCAATCCTGTGCTGCAACTGGTCCGGCGTCGCTGCCGGTCCAGTGCTGGTCGTAAGCCATCAGGATCAGATAGTCGCTCGCCGCCGAGTAGGCTTTGTAGTTCCAATCCGGATCGTCAAACGGCACAGCTTGCACAACGAGCAGATTCTTAGCAGCGAACGTCGTATGCAACTCCTGCATGAACGTCAGCAAGTTGGCTTGCGAAGTTGTTGGCGGCTCTTCGAAGTCGACGCAGATGCCGGCAAACTTGTTGCCTTCGACGAACGACGTCAGAGCACGAATTAGATTCTGGCGATGTTGCTCGTCGGCGATATTGCGTGCGAGTAGATCATGTTCCCATTGCTCGTTAACGAGGTTCTGCACCATCGGCACAATCCGGACTTCGGGACGCGTGAGTCGAATCCAGTTCAACGCGGGAATGTGAACGTCAGTGACGAGTGGATTCGCGCCGTCCTGCAAGTGCGACCATTCGGCGATCACCCAGTCGAGATGATCTAGATTTCGCTTGAGTGATTCGTAACTCGACTCATCCCAGTTGATAAAGAACCCAACCGAGAGCGGCCGCGTCGCGGGAACAATTGGCGCCGGCACGGTTGGCGGCGCCGGCACGATTGGAATGTGCGAACGGCGCTTGCCGGGCGCGACGTATTTCGTGGTCGCGAGTGCGTGTTGTAGTTCGACCTGCGCCTTCCTTGCCTTGCGTTCAGAGGGGTTGGCGGGAAGATTCGGCGCTTTGGGTTTGAGATCGGTCGTCTGCGGCAGGCTCGGAATCTGCCTCAGGTTAATAATGGGCAGCACCGGGTTCGCGAACACGCTCGCGATAAAGACAATCGCGATGCCGGTCGCGACGATTGACAGCGCCAACCATATACGGCGAACGCGCCGCCAACGACGGCCATGGGGATCGTGAAAGACGGGGGCTCCAAAGGCTTCCAAGGTCGCAATCCTCGTGAGGTCTTCAATCTCTCACCCTCGGATTCCGAAATCAAGGTGCTACGGAAACTTAGCCGCAAAAAGGCACAAAACGCGCAAAAGCATTAAAAGCATTTACCTGTTGGTGCCTTGGGTGACTTTTTGTGGCGAGAAAAAGCCGTCCACGACTTCACATCGTGGACGGCTTCGGTGAACTGTTGGGTTTGGCCAGTGGCTACTGAACCACCCTAACGAGTTAGCTGGTTCAGAGGTTAGGCCGCAGCCACCTCACTGTGATAAGAACTCATATATTTTTAGAATCACCTCCTTTCCAGTGTTGATTGGATGATAAGACACAAGAGAATGACCGTCAACCGGTAATTTTTCCCGCGCAATAAACCTGCGATGCGTGTTGGAGGCCGAAGAAGTACGCGAGTTCGCGATAGTCGTGACCCGCGTGAATCACGAAGTCAGCGACCTTGCCCGCCTCGAGCGATCCGATCTCGTGACCGCGATTCAAACTGTAAGCGGCATTGATCGTCGTCGCCGTAATCGCTTCCGCCGGAGTCATCTTCATGTGTGTCGCAGCCAGGGAAAGAATCATCGGCATTGAAGGCGTCGGAGACGAACC
>DATEWS010000716.1:0-4521 GCA_035257785.1 Pyrinomonadaceae bacterium | reverse complement strand
ATGTCGGACAGGCGGTGTTCTTTAGCGTGAGGTAGGTAATCCACAGATTACACAGATTCTACTTAAGAAATCTGTGTGATCTGTGGATAAAAATAATGCCCGCGAAGAATCAGTACATCATTATTCGCGACGATCTACCGGTTGACCCGGTGACGATCATCTCCGAGGGGTTGCTGATCGGCCGGTTGTTGCAGTGCGAGTTGTTGCTGAACCACCCGTCGGTGTCGCGCGTGCAGGCAGGAATCAAGCAGGTTGAAGACGACTATTACATCTTCGCGTTACGGTCGGGGAATCCGGTCAAACTCAACGGCAAACCCGTCGAAGAAAACGAAGCACTCGCTGCCGGCGACATCATCAAAGTTGGTCCATATCAACTGCAAATCGACGCGACTGACGACGCGTTGGTGATACGTGTCGAAGTAGGGATTGTCACAAAACTTTCCGAGATCGATCTCAGCGATCCCGGGCTCACCACCGACAACCTCGAGGCGCCGGCGGAGGGCAAAGGAAAGAAACCACGTGCGGCGCCGATAGCGAGCAACAAGGCGCTCGACGTTTTCTGGGACAAGAGAGTTCGCGAGGTCAGTAAGATGGCGCGGCCGTCGCCGCTCTATCCGAAGAGCGGACGGCGTAGTGGTAAGACTCAATTCAACTGGACGCCGACGAGCGACCTGGCGTCGCGTTGGCCCATTGCGTTTTTTACGTGGGCGCTGTTGATTGTCGGCGCAGTTTCAGTTGTGGCGGCTTATCGCTACACGAGTGCATTTACTCCCGGGCAGGTTTCGAAAGCGCATGTCGCGACGCAATTCGCATTGGCGCCCGCCATCGCTGCGAAGCCGAACGCTGGCTCGTGTACAAACTGTCATTCATTGACCGGCAACATGGAGCAACGTTGTGCGAGTTGTCATCACACGGATGCCTTCGTGGCGACGACGATCAAGCCGCATGCAGCCGCGGGGATCGGGTGTATTGATTGTCACGCCGAGCATAAGGGCACGGAGTTCAGCGCGAAGCAGGGTGCGCTCGAATCATGTACTGCATGTCATAACGACAGCAATCAAAAGACGTTCAACGGCCGCAAGGTTGGGACGCCTCACGGTGGCACGTTTGGTTATCCGGTCGTGAATGGGAAGTGGAGCGCGAAGTCGATCAATGATGAGGAATGGGATTTAAGAAAGCTGGGGACGACGCGCCAGCCGGCGGATTCGGATGACAAGTGGCGCAGCAATCAGTTTCACGCGCTGCACGATCAGCGAGTGAAACTCGCGCCTGGACTGAAAGGGAATTCGGAAGGGCGACTCTCGTGTTCGAGCTGTCATCAGTCGTTCGAGCCGGTACTGGATCGCACGACGCCAAAAACGACGTGCGCTGCGTGTCACGTCAAAGATGGAAAACCGGATTGCACTTCGTGTCACGTCCAGCACATCCTCGATGAACGTCGCTGGAGCGCGTCAATGCTTTAGCCACAAAAAGGCACACAAGGCTCATAAAAGACGTTGTTGTTTCTTATGAGCCTTTTGTGCCTTTTTGTGGCTGAACTTTATCCCGCAGGTTTATGACATGGAATGCAATCGTTTGAGCCCGGAACTTTTCCTTTGAGTGCGGGACGTGCAGCGATTGCTTTGTCGTGGCAGAGGTTGCAGTTCAAGTGATACGCGACTTCGTTCGTTAACTTTGTCGGCGCGGGTTTATCAGGATACTGGACCGCCGGCATCGGCGCGCTGTCATCACCTGCCTGAAGGTGACACGCGCGACAACTCTTCACCGGCTTCGCATCTGCGGCGGCGAGAGCTTCAGTCGTCAAAACCACTGCGCGTTCCGAAGTCTTTAACGGCGGCTTCAGATTCGCCGCCGGTTGGTCCGTGTGGTGACACTCAACACACGTCAGCATGCTCTGCCCGTCTGGGCTGTACTTCTTTGTCGCGTGGTTCTCGTGATTAAAAGCAACCTCACCATACTTGTCGGATTGGCTGTCCTTCGAGAGCACGACTTCCTTCGGTTGCGTCTTGCTCTCTTTTTCCTGAACGACCAGTCCCAGACTAACGCACGCCAGCAGCAGAATCAGTAGTGGTTTCATCATTGGAATCTTAGATACGTGTTCCTGAGCCTGTCAATTTTTTTGTTAGCTACAAGGGCATCCGAAAAGATGGACCGGTGTGGCATCGCTTGCAGTCTTTGAATGCGAGATCGCCGCCGAACGATCGCTTCCCGTTGTGACACGTAACACACGTCATCCCGCGCGTTGCCGGGAAATGCTCGGCCGCCGATGGCGAACTCACCTGGCGCGTCTGCGCTGCGCCGGGGGTTAATTTGTGACAGTCAGCACACGCAAGTCGTTCGCGTGCACCGTGATCAGCATGACTGAACGCGTAACGATACGAGCGCGCGGCGGTGCTCGTTGGACGATACGATTTTTGATCGTGACAAACTCCGCACGACGCGATTTCGCGACCTGCGTTCGACTTACTGGACGGCGTGTGACACGTGTAGCAACCGTTATGCGCCGCGAGATTCGCGGGGATCGACAAGCCGGCGCCGCGATTGATCGGCGAAGTATGACAGCCGGCACAACCTCTTTGCGGGCGCGCTGAACCGGTGTTGTGTTGCGCGTGATCGAACTTGACGTTGAATGGCTCGTTGAAGCTCGCCGGAAAATTTTTCAGTGGCGGGTTGTTACTGCTGATGTCGACGTGACAGATCTTGCACATCGGAACCTGCGGCGTCGTGAACTGGCTGCGATGACAATCCGTGCAGGCTTTGTGACCCGGGAAACGCGGCGTTGCTGAGTTGTCGGTGCGTTCGTGACATGCGTTGCAGGCGAGGGAACTGTGACGCTGGCTGTTGTGAAGAAACTTCGAGTAATCGGTTTGTGGGCTTTGCGCCGAGGCAGCGCCAAAAACGAGGAAAGTTATTAGTGCGAGCCTCGTCATTTGATGTCCTTGCGTTTGATCGGCGGGCGCTCCGCGATCAGGTAATGACTCGACGGCGGATCGAGATTGCCGACGTTTGGCGCGTGACAGTATGCGCAGGTGAAGTTTCGATCCTTGTCGATCGCAACGAGCTCTTTGCTCAGGTCCTGTCGTAGTCCGTCCTTGTTGTGACACTCGGTACACGACGTGATCGGCACGTCAGGTTTGAGCCCGCGCAGCGACGCGGATTTCGTTATGTTGATGTGACACGTCGTACACTCCGCAACGTGTTGTTTCTTTTCGCCGCCACCGTCGTGAATGAATTTTGCGGAGATCCTTACCGGCGCTTCCTTCGGTGTGTAGGGCGTGGTCGCGAGTTTGTGGCAGCCGTTGCAGTTGTCAGCGACGGGTTGCTGCGATTTCCAGTGACAGTTGAAACATGATTCGTGACGCGTCGGAACTGCCTTGAACATCGCGGTGCGTTGCCCATGACAGATGGTGCAACTGTAATAGTTCTGCGGCGCGTGCGAGAACCGCAGGATCGCAATCACGTCCTGGTGCCGGTCGTGCGGAAACTCGATGGTGAACTGTAAGTTTGCCGCCGGATTTCTGAAGGGTAGTCTCGCTTCATCACGCGGTGACGTCTTCGAGTGACACACGGAACAGATCGGCGGTCGCGCGCCGCGGAAGAACTGCGGTCGATGACAACTCACACACGCATCGTGGCCTGGGTAATCATTGATATCGGGAAAAGTTATTTTGTGACACGTATTACATGTCGCCCGGTGTTTCTGCGTCGAGTGTGAAAACTTCGAATAATCCGCCGCGAATACACACGGATAGACACAGATCAAAATAAGAATAAAAAATGGCTTAATCCGCGTCATTCGCGTTAATCCGCGGGACAGACTGGCTTCGGTTTCTCGATGCCAACGCACTTCACAAGTTTCTCTTTCCGGTTCGAAACGAGATACGGCTTTTCAGTCGCAAGATCTCCGGGTTTAACTTGCACTTCACAATTCCATGTCACCAGCGTTTGGCCCAACTCAGTTGGAACGAGGTTCGTTAAGACGTAAGTTCCTGGTCCAAGATCGGTGAAATAAGCAGTGCCGTTGCGATCTGTCATCACTGAGTGAACTGCCGGCGCTTGTTTTAGCAACGCTTGTAGTGCGCGTTGACGATCTCGATAGAAACCGTCACGCAGATTGGGAGTCAGATTGGTGGTCAGCCACCGCCGCGCCGCGTCGTCGTTTCCATACTCCTTCTGACTCGTCGTAAACGCCGTGACAAATTCGGGCACCGCCTTTGGTCCAGTTACAAAATCCTTCTCGACCGCCCGACAATAGACCGACTCACAGTCGCCGTCTTTCAGCCACTCGATCAATGCAGCGCTCGCACCCAGTTTCTGGTAGTAACAATCTCTCGTTATTAACGGCTGTCGCTCGATTGCGTCGATGAGTGCGCGATTCTGTTCGAGAGTGCCGGGAATCAGGAAGAAGCGTTTGCGTGGCAAGCCGCGCAATGGTGACGCATCGTCGACTTTTACGCGTACACGGAGACGCAGCACGCCCGTTTGGCTCTGCGCGAGCACGGCTGTGATCATCAACAAGAG
>DATEWS010000715.1:0-3522 GCA_035257785.1 Pyrinomonadaceae bacterium | reverse complement strand
TGTATCCAATAATGATTTCCGACTTTTGAGGCAAGCCCTAAAATTCAGATAGTCACCAGCGGCAGCGTGCGATAGCGCTTTCCGGTCAGACGTGCAAGCGCGTTCACAACTGCCGGTGAGATCACGGGAACAGGTGGTTCGCCGCAGCCGGTTGGCGCTTCACTGCTCGGCACGATGTGAACGTCAACCGTCATCGGTGCGTCCACGATGTAAGGCGGAGCGTAACCGTCGAAGTTGCGCTGCTCCACCGTCCCGTTCTTGAACGTTATCGCGCCTTTGGGCACCAACTGCGTCAGGCCAAATCCGATGCCTGCCTGAAACTGGCTCTCGACGCTGAGTGGATTCACTGCGAGCCCGCAATCGACTGCGATGGTCGCGCGATGAATTCGGGGTCGTTTATTGTCGATCGATACATCGACGGCACACGCGACGCCCGTGCCGAAACATTCGTGACAGGAAACGCCGAGGGCGTGTCCGCGTGGCAACTTGTTGCGCCACGCAGCGGTCGCTTTATCCAGCAGATCGAGCGGGCCGAGCAGCTTCTTCGCGTCGGCCTTGAGCAACTTGCGTCGATAAGCAATCGGATCCATCCGCGCGCGCGTGGCGAGTTCGTCGATCATCGTCTCCATCACAAAGGCGTTGTGAGTGTGTCCGACTGAGCGCCACCACAGCACCGGCACGTTCACCTTTGGATGATGAACCGAGAGCTGCATGTTCGGAAGATTGTAATGTGTATCGTTTGTCCCTTCGATCGCAGTCTCGTCAATACCGTTCTTTATCAACATCGATTCGAACGGCGTGCCCATCAACAACGATTGGCCGACAACCACATGTCGCCAGGCGACCGGTAGTCCATCTGGTCCAACACCGACTTCGACGCGGTGATAGTGCATCGGGCGATAGTAACCGCCTTGCACGTCGTCTTCGCGCGTCCAGACGAGTTTGACTGGAGTTCCGCGCAGGCGTTTCGCAATTGCGGCTGCTTCGCGTTGTATGTGAGAGTCAGTCACGGCGCGTCTGCCGAAACCGCCGCCGGCCATCTCCGTATGAAAAGTGACCTCTTCGGGTTTGAGTCCGAGCACTTCAGCAATGGCCATCTGATCAAAAGTTTGAAACTGCGAACCAGCCCACGCTTCAGCGCGATCGCCAGTGAAGCGAACAGTCGTGTTCAACGGCTCCATCGGTGTGTGGGCGAGAAAGGGAAACTCATACTCAGCAACAATGCGATTGCCCGCGGCGATCTTGTCCATCGCATTCGCATCGCCACGATTAACGGCGACGAGACCGGGCGTGTGGCCGAGCTGTCTGTACCTGGTCCATAGCTCGGAGCTGTCGGGCTGCTCGACACCAGTGACATCCCAATCGATCTTCAATCGGCTGCGCGCCTGTTTTGCCGGCCAAAACTTATCAGCGACGATCGCGACGCCCGTACCTTTCGCCAGTGGGATCTCGAAGATATTGCTTACGCCTTCGACGGCTCGTGCTTCGTCATCGACAATTCTCTTGACACGTCCGCCAAAGACAGGTGGATGCGCCACGACCGCGACTTTCATGCCCGGCAGATCCAGGTCCAGGCCAAACTTAAGTGAGCCATTGCACTTTGGACGACTGTCTAATCGCTTGACTCGTTTGCCGACGAGTTTGAATTCCGCCGCGCTCTTTAGATTGACTTTCGCCGGCACCGGTTTGCGTGCGGCGTCTGCTGCGAGTTCCGCGTAAGTCGCAGTTTGGTTATTTGGTCCACGGACGGTACTCGCGTCTGTACGACACTTGTCAGCCGTGGTGTTCCAGCGATCCGCAGCAGCGGCTACGAGCATCGCGCGAGTCTTCGCGCCGAGTTCGCGGTACTGTGTAAACGAATGCGCGATCGAACCCGAGCCGCCGACGATTTGAATTCCGAAAAGAGGATCTTTGTATACGTCGGCAGCGGGCGCCAGCTCGGCGATAACGTTGGACCAGTCAGCATCCATCTCGTCTGCGAGCACCATCGGCAGGGAAGTTTGCACGCCCTGACCAAACTCGAGACGGTTAACCTGGATCACGATCTTGCCGTCAGGCCGGATGTTGACGAACGCATCTGGTGGATAGACCTTCGCTGGTTGCGCAGGCATACCGACTTCCTGTCCGAACGCGTTATGGTCAAGGTACAACGAGACAAGCAGACCACTTGCCGCAGCAAAAGAGACACGCAGAAAACCACGACGACCGATAGCAGTTGCAACCATCATGCGCCTCCTCTCGTCAGTTGCGTGGCAGCCGTTTTGATCGCGGCGCGGATGCGCGGATAGGTACCACAGCGGCACAGATTTCCTCCCATCGACTCTTCAATGTTTTGCTCGGTAGGCTGGCGCGTGACTTTGAGTAGCGCAACGGCGGCCATGATCTGTCCGCTCTGGCAATAGCCGCATTGCACGACGTCTTCTTCGACCCACGCATTCTGAACCGCTTGTCCAACGGGATCTGCTGCCATCGCTTCGATCGTTACGATCGGGCGATCGCCGATGTGTGAGATTGGAACGATACACGAACGAGTCGCAATTCCGCCGACGTGCACCGTACACGCGCCACACGCGCTGATGCCGCAACCAAACTTTGTTCCCGTCATCTTTAGATCTTCGCGCAACACCCAGAGGAGTGGCGTCGAAGGATCGACGTTCACTTCTCTCGACTGTCCGTTTACGTTCAATTGATACCTGGTCATGGCTGACTCCTATTTCGTGGGACACGGCGTGCCGGCCTCGACCCAGCGACGCGTGGCAGCGATGAATTGTTCGTGCGTGAGCGGCGGCAAGGTGCGCGCCGTTCCATCGGGCCTGCGACCGGGATTCCAGGCCCACTTCACCAGCGGTTCTTCTTCGTGATGCTTCAGCAAGCCGGGTCCATCGAGGTTGTTGTTCTTTGAACGGTCCGTCACTGCGCGGCAGACTTCAGCACTCGAAAGCGCGCGATCGTTTGTGTCCTGCCAGCGCATCGAGAGTGGCGCAAGGTGCCAGTTGCGACCGCCGGGAACTCCCGTGCTGTCGGCATTCGTCTCCTGATGACAACCGATACAATTCAAACCCGGCACTCCTACATTGTCCGGTCCACGCACAACATTCGCGACGTGACGATGCCTGTCATCGCCTTGCTGCGGATAATTGGTGGCAGTGTGACAGTTGATGCAACGCGGGCTGGTTAATACTGAATAAACCTGTTCCCATGCGGCGAGCCCTTGCGCTGTTGTCGTTGTATCTGCTTCAGCAAATCGCGCAGCGCCGATCGACGCTACAACAACGACGCCTATCGACACCAAAAGACCTGCACGAATCCTCGGCATCAGCAATCCTCCTGCTACTGATTTTAGTTTCGTGGAGTATATCGGTCAGGGATGGAGTGTCAATCCGTTTTTTTGTAGCGCCGAAGCCGCGGAATATTTTGTAGCGCCGAAGGCGCGGAATATTATAGCCAGGGGCGACGCGAAAGCGCCGAAGGCGCAGTTAGAACACGAGCGTTTGAATCGAGTGAGGCAGGCTCTCGACTTCG
>DATEWS010000714.1:0-3540 GCA_035257785.1 Pyrinomonadaceae bacterium | reverse complement strand
ATCGCTGCCGGTGGAATCGAGATGCGTCGTGAGATCGGTGCGATGGCTGTCGAAGAAGTGATTCGATTTGCAAAAGGTGAGCCGCCGCTCAATCGCGTGACCAGAGAAATGCTGGCGACGATGACATGAATGAGTCGATCGCAGTTAGAGGTATATCGCTGCATCGCGTGCGGGTTCCGTTTTTTGAGCCTTTTCGCATTAGCAATGGTGTCGTGGCGGAGAAAGACGCGATCTTGATCGAGCTTACGACATACGAAGGAATCGTTGGCTGGGGAGAAGCGTCGCCAATGTCCGGGTCGTTTTACTCGGCCGCTACTCCCGATAGTTCATGGACAGCGCTTAACGAGCAAATCGTGCCCGCATTGTTGTCTGCCGGCGACGTTGATAGCGCAACATTCTTTGAATTTCTCCGCGAACAACCGGCAGATCAATTTGCCAAAGCGGGCCTCGAGGGAGCCCTGTGGGACGCTTACGCAAACACGCGACGAATGGCGTTGTGCGAAGTGTTTGGCATTCAACCGCGGGCCGTGCCGTCTGGAGTCGCGATCGGAATCTTTGAAACCATCGATGAATTACTCGAACGCGTGCAGCGTTATGTTGCTGAAGGTTATCAGCGCGTCAAGATCAAGATCCAACCGGGGTGGGATGTCGAACCGGTGGCGGCTGTGCGTGCGAAGTTTCCCGATGTCCCATTGATGGTTGACGCAAATGCTGCGTACACAATTGACGACTTGCAGATCTTCCGTGAATTGGATCGATTTGATTTGTTGATGATCGAACAACCGCTGGCAGCGGATGCAATAGCAGAGGCTGGTAAACTTCAATCGCATTTGGAGACGCCTTTGTGCGCGGATGAGTCTGCGGAGTCGTTACTTTCGTTGGACGAATTAATCAGGCACGGAGCAGCGCGGATCATCAACATCAAAGTGCAGCGCGTTGGTGGTCTAAGTGAAGCCCTGTTGATGCTGCAAACCGCGCGTGCGGCAGGTTTGCAGTGTTGGGTCGGTACCATGCCTGAGCTGGGAATTGCTTCCGCGCAGGCTTTGCACCTGGCGATGCACGAAGGCTTTACGTTTCCCACTGATATCGAAGCGTCATCGCGCTGGTATGTTGACGATGTCATCGAGCCAGCAATCGAGATTGATAAGCGCGGGTTTATCGAAGTCCCGCAAGGCGGATTCAGCGTGTCACGCGAAAAAGTTGAGCGCTACACGATTGCGAGTGAGAAGGTAGTTTCATGAAACGTCCATTTTTAGCTTTGATCCTGTTGTGTTTGGCAATGATGGTCCAGGCCGTGGCGCAGTCGTCGAAGGACACGCCGCGTGTCTGGGAAGCGCCACTCGTTATTCCGACCTACGAACTCAATCCGCCAAATCCGTATCCGGCATTGCTCGATTGGCAGCGACGCAAGTGGCGGCCTGTGTATCCCTATCCGTTCCTCGATTCGCTCGGAACTGAGAAGACAAACAAGAGCTGGCGCGCCGTCTATCTGGAAAACGAATATCTGAAAGTGACAGTACTGCCCGAGCTCGGCGGGCACGTCTATCAGATCTTCGACAAGACACTCAACCGCGACATCATTTACTCGAACCCGGTGATGAAATACGCGATGGTGGCGTTACGCGGCGCGTGGGTGTCGGGCGGCATCGAGTGGAACTTTCCGGACGGTCACACGCTCACCACGGTCGCGCCGATCGATTACGTGATGCGTACCGAAGCAGACGGCAGTGCGGCAGTCGCGATTGGCGACACCGAGCGCGTGCAGCGCATGCAGTGGCAAGTAATCCTGCGCCTGCGACCCGGCACACGTGTGCTCGAATCTGAAGTTACGTTGAATAACCGCCGTGAAGTACCGGGACGTTACTGGTACTGGTCCACTGCCGGAGCTCCCGCTGCTGCTGACCTGCGCTTCAACTATCCGATGCGTGAAGCGTATCCACACGCCTTCTGGCCGGTCTTCAAGTTTCCGATCGAAAAGGGCGTTGACATCGGCCGGTTTAGTGAAGTGCCAAACTTTCTTTCGTTATTTGCACGCGATTCGAAGCGCGACTATTTCGGGATCTACTACGAGAAGTCTGATTGGGGCGTGGTCCATGTCGCGGATCATCGTGAGTTACCCGGCAAGAAAACGTGGACGTGGGGCACCGACGATAACGGTGATGTTTGGATCGATAAACTGACTGACGGTGGCGGGCAATACGTTGAGTTTCAGGGCGGGCGCTTTGAAACTCAGATGGAACATCAGTTCATTGCGCCGCATCGCGTCGAACACTTCTTCGAATACTGGTTTGGCGTAAACCGCATGGGTGGTGCGTGGACTGAAGCTACGCGTGACGCCGCGGTGAGAGTTGATTTACAGGGAAGTCGCGCGGCGGTTTCAATCGCTCCGAATCAACGGTTCAGCCAGGCCGAGCTCAGCCTGGTTAACGGTGGCAAGCAGGTACACACAGAACATATCGATCTGGATCCGACGAAAGTTTTCACTACGACATTTGACGTGTCCGCTCCACGCCAACCCATTGAGTTGACGCTAAAGAGCAAAGACGGTCGCGTGCTGCTGCGTTATCGAACTGATTCGCCGGTTGACAACAATCCGGACTTTAAAGCCGCGACCCGTCCGATTCCGGATCCCCCGAATCCCACGAGCGCAGAACAAAGCTACGTCGCCGGACTCGCTTTCGACAAGAAGAGCAAAGAACGTGAAGCGCGCGATGCTTACACAGAAGCACTGAAGCGCGATCCGGGATTTGCCCCGGCGCACATCGCTCTCGGCCTGTCCTTTTATAGAAGCGGTGAATATGAAGCGGCCGCCAAGCATCTCGATGCGGCGCTCGTCCGCAACAAAGATGCGGGTGACGCGCACTATTACCTCGCACTCGTGCAACGTGCGTTGGGCCAGACTTCCGAAGCCGAAGATCATCTGCTGTGGCTGGTGCGCTCGGGTTATCGCGAGTCTTTGGCCCGTTACGTTTTGGGCGAAATCGCATTCGCGAATGGCGACACAAAGACAGCTCTCGAACAACTGCAACAGGCAGTCATGCTCGATCCCCGTGACCTAAAGGCCCGCACCGTGTTGGCAGCGGCAGAACGACTCGATGGAAACGTCACCGCCGCGCTCACAACGATCAATGAAGTCGCGAACGAACTTCCAATCGATTATTTCGCCATAAATGAACAGATACTGATCAACAGGGCTGCTCGTAACACTGAAAACGAGAAAGCAGCCACAGATCAACTACGACAGCTCTTGTCGCGCGAGCCGGACGCCGTGCTCGAACTGGCGTTTAATTACATGGCCATCGGCCAGCAGCAAGAGGCGATTACGATTCTGGAAGACGCGATCAAACGTGGTCCAACAGGCATTTTGGCGGTTGATAAGAATCGCATTCATCCCATGCTCTATTACACGCTCGGCTATCTTTATCAGAAATCCGGGCAACGTGAACGCGCGCGAACGCAATTCGCGTTAGGCATGAAGGGGGATCCGGCTTTTGTGTTTCCGCATCGTGTCGAGGAGATCGACGTGCTGCGTACAGCCGT
>DATEWS010000713.1:0-5550 GCA_035257785.1 Pyrinomonadaceae bacterium | reverse complement strand
TTCCCGAATGGGCAGCGCGACGCGAACCACTGGGCCAATCCTGATTCGTTTCAGGCTGCTCCCGATTCCCGTCGCGGCACCTGCGGCGTCGGCACGATCGAGGGACCGGGCGCGCAGTCGTGGGATTTCTCGCTGCGTCGTAATTTTGGGCTGACGGAGAGGTTCAAGCTGCGCTTCCAGGCTGATATATTTAACGCTTTCAACCGGACCAATCTCCGCGACCTCGAGAGCAATCGCAGCAACGCTGCGTTTGGACAGATTTCGACGGCTGGTCCGCCACGCAATATTCAGTTTGGATTGAAGCTTATTTTTTAGATGAAATCCGCTTTAATCTGTGTCATCTGTGTTTCCATTTGTGTTGCGGCTCAGGCGCGTACGGTAACTACTGCGACTTTACGCGACGACGTAAACACGTTTCTCGGCAAAGAACTCGCAGCGCACCTCGCGGCGATCAAGTCACTGGATCCGCCGCCGGATCGAATCCTGGGAGTGCCGACAACGGGTGAATACTCGTGGGGCACGTTCATGCGTTCACTCGCCGCGTACGCGGAGACTACCGGCAATCGCGAGCTCGCGGGCCGCGATCTGGCGAAGACGGTGGGCCAGATCGGCTTAATCGAATCGCGCGCCGGCAGCAAAGCGTTTTCACAACTTTACGCGGCGCTCGCGTTGCGTCACTTCGGGCGTGATTTGAAAACGAATCCGCTGTGGTTGAGTTTGTCGCCGGAGGAACAGACGGCGTGGCGCTCTTTGCTGAACCCGGAACGCTTCTACGATCCGAAGACCAACAAGGTAATCAATCTCCCGGAGAATTATCTCGGCGTCGCGTCGCGCATCGCGAGTATCGGTTACGAGATGGGCATCTCAAACGATCGGGCGTTTCTCGACAAGCTGCTCGATCGTGCTGCGCTCCCGTTCACCGAAGGCAATCTTTACGCTGACGATGCGCCGCCGACGGGACGTTTCGATCGTTACTCAAACGAGTACGCGCGCTACATCTGGGAAGCAGCGGAGAGCGCCGGTCGCAAAGATCTGCTCGACAAAATTCGTCCTTCGCTGAAGGCGCAGATGCGGCTTTGGTGGGATGTGGTTTCCGAAGATGGTTACGGTTACAACTGGGGGCGCAGTCAGGGCGTGGTCAGTTATCTCGACACGCCCGAGATAGCAGGGTTTCTCGCGTCACACGCAGAGTTCCGGCCGGCGCCACTCGCAGACATCGCGGCGCTCTACTACCAGGCGTGGAACTATTTACTGCACGACTATCGTCCCGACGCGCACCTGTTATCGATCTTTGCGTTTGGGCGCGGCAACTACGCCTACATCTCGCGTGATCGTGAGTGGCAGCAGACGACAGGATTCTTTGGTAAGCTGGCGAATTCGCACACGCCGATCATGAACGCGTTGGAGAAGGAAGGCATCACGACTTTTCCGGTCGTGCCTTCGTTGCCGCCAGTCGCGCGTTTTGAGTTTTTCCGTAAGACGCCTGAGCGATCGGCGGGAGTGTGGGTGGTGCGTCAGGGAGCACTGCGATTCGCCTTGCCGATCACGACTGGTCCAAAGCCGGGAATGTCGGATTATTTACCCGCGCCGTACGGGCTGGCAGGTTTCGCGGCGCCAGTTGAACAGGTTTATCCATCAATGACACCCTTCATTGAGCTGGCTGACGGCCGCACCGTCGTTGCGACCGATGGCGCTGACGTGATCGAGCCGTCCGCTAACGGCCGCGCGCTACGGGCTCGTTGGACCAAGTGGGCCATAGTTGGAACACCCGCCGGCAAAGTGCAGGATGTCGGAATCACGAGCGAGGTTGTGTGGCGCATTGAGAACGGCGCAGTGACGCGCGAAGAAACGTTGAGTGCGACACAACCCGTTAGCATTCGTCGCTGGCGTATGGCAATTCCGTCGACGCACAGTAATATCGATATGGAGATGTTGAAGCGAGGGTTAGTCCGGTTCAAATCACCAAGCGGCGCGCTCGACGTGATGTTTGGCGCCGACTTTCCGGTCCAGGCAACCGTTGTTGCGGCGGGTGACACGGCCCTCGGACGCGGCGTTCATGGCGCGATTCCGTTGCACCTTGTGTATGAAGCTCAGAACGTCGAGTTGAAGGCCGGCAGCCCGCTCAAGTCCAAACTCATTTTAACGCCGCAGAATTAGGGAGTAATAAATGAATCCAATTACGCCGGAAACTTGTTTTGTACCGAAGACACATGAGGGGAAAGGGCGCCGCACGGCTGTCGCTCCGGGCAGGACAGCCGCGCGTTACCTGCACTATGGTCGCATCACGCTGGCCGCGGGTGATGCGCCGATCGCGTTCAACAGCAACGACCACGAGATCGGATTGATCTGTTTGAACGGCAACGCGACGGTTGCAGCGAACGGAGAAAATTTTTCATTGGGCCAATACGATGCGGTATACGTGTCGCGTGATTCCGAGATTGAAGTTAGACCAGGTGATCCAAGTGGATGTGATCTGGCTGAAGTGTCGGCGCCGGTTGAGAAGCGTTACCCGACGAAGTTCGTTTCGTACAAGGAAGTGCGCCAGAACCCCAAGTTGCATTTGATCGCCGGCAAGCCGCCCGCAGAACGCGACTTGAACGTGCTCATCGGCGCAAACGTCGAAGCCGGACGCATTATGGCTGGTGTGACTTTTTCGGCGCCCGGTAATTGGACGTCGTGGCCGCCTCACGAACATTCAAAGCTCCTCGAGGAGGCTTATCTTTTTATCGACATGCCGTCGCCGTCATTTGGAGTTCAGTTTGTCTACACCAATCCGCAGCAACCGGAGTTGGTCCAGGTCGTGCGCGAAGGCGATTGCGTGTTGATGCCGCAGGGTTATCACCCGAATGTCGCGGCGCCGGGCGGGCAGATCAATTTTCTCTGGATGATGGCGGCGATTCGCGAAGGTGAGGATCGACTTTACGGCGTTGTGAACGTGCAGCCCGAGTATGCTGCGGGCGGATCCGGTCTGGAAGCTGTTAGTGACAAAAAGTAGAGGAACGGAAATGTCCAATAACGGCCACCACTTCGCCCAACATTTGAACTGGTCCAACATTCCGGTTGAGAAACCTGGTGAGGGAATCGAGCGGCAGATGTTTGTCGGCAATCAAATGATGATCTGTCGCTTTCGTTTCAAGCCGTTTCTGGTAACTCCGGAACACGATCATCCACACGAGCAGATGACGATCGTCGAACGCGGGCGCGTGCGGTTTTTTATTGAGGGAAAGGAACAGATCGCGAAAGCCGGCGACGTGCTGCACTTCCCGTCAAACTGTTGGCACGGCGCTACGATGATGGACGAGGAGGTGGTGTTGATCGACATCTTTTCTCCGCTGCGCGAAGATTTTCTGAACACGAGCAAACCATCCACGGATTACACAGAATCCTCTGTGTAATCGGTGAAATCTGTGGATAGATTCAAATTACACGAACGCGTTGCTTTGGTTACCGGCGCTTCCACCGGGTTGGGCGCTGCGATTGCCGTCGCGCTTGCTGAAGCTGGGGCGCAGGTTTGTGGTCACGGCAACACGCGTTCGCCGGAGTCGACTTGCGATTATGCAATAACCGGTGACTTAAGCGATCCGGAAACGCCAAAGCGTTTAGTTGCAGAGACGCTCGATCGTTTTGGTCGCATTGATATACTGATCAACAACGCCGGTACGATTCGACGCGCGCCTGCGGTCGATTACTCCGAAGAAGATTGGGCCACAGTAATTGAGGTCAATCTTTCGAGCGTGTTTCGCCTTTCGCAACTCGCCGGCGGCCACATGATCAAAACCGGGCGTGGCGGCAAGATTGTTAACATTGCCTCGTTGCTTTCGTTTCAAGGCGGCATTACTGTTCCGGCTTATGCGGCTTCCAAAGGTGGCGTGGCCCAACTCACTAAAGCGCTGGCAAATGAGTGGGCCAAACACGGAATCAACGTCAACGCGATCGCGCCGGGATATATGCGCACCAACAACACCGCGGCGCTTCAGGCCGACGAAACTCGCAACCGCCAGATTCTCGAACGCATCCCTGCCGGTCGTTGGGGTGAACCCGAGGATCTCGCGGGTGCAGCAGTCTTTCTTTCGTCGAGTGCGAGTGATTACATCAACGGACACGTTCTGGTAGTCGATGGAGGCTGGATGGGACGATGATTGAGCCGCGAATACATGCAGATGAACACAGATCTGAATCAATACCTTCTATCCGCGTTGATTCGCGTGAATCCGCAGCCGGGAATTATCGCTGGGTGATCTGTGCGCTGCTATTTTTCGCAGCCACGATCAACTACATCGATCGCCAGGTGATCGGAATTCTCAAGCCGACGCTGCAAACAGAGATCGGTTGGACCGAAGTTGGTTACAGTTGGGTCGTCTTCTCGTTTCAGGCTGCGTATGCGATCGGGCTGCTCGGCGTCGGACGCCTAATCGATCGCATCGGCACGCGCAAAGGTTTCTCGCTCGCGATAGTTTTCTGGAGCGTCGCCGCGATGGGCCACGCCCTCGCCCGCACCGTGTTTGGTTTTGGTGTCGCCCGTTTTTTCCTCGGTCTCGGTGAAGCGGGAAATTTTCCAGCCGCGATCAAGACTGTTGCTGAGTGGTTTCCGAAGAAGGAACGCGCACTCGCGACCGGCATCTTCAACTCGGGCACGAATATCGGCGCACTCGTCACACCGCTCGTCGTGCCGGTGATCACGCTACAGTGGGGCTGGCGCGCCGCATTCATCGCAACCGGCGCGATTGGTTTTCTGTGGTTGTTCGCGTGGTGGGCTCTTTATCGACGACCTGAAGAGCACTCATCGATCTCGGAAGCTGAGCTGGCATACATCCAAAGCGATCCCCCGGATCCGGTCGTCAAAGTGCCGTGGGCGAGTTTGTTGCCGCACCGCCAAACCTGGGCTTTCGCTGTCGCAAAGTTCATGACGGATCCAATCTGGTGGGTTTACCTGTTCTGGCTTCCTGACTTTCTGCACAAGCGGCACAACCTCAGTCTGAAAGATTTTGGACCACCGCTCGTCGTGGTCTATCTTTTAGCTGACATCGGCAGCATCGGCGGTGGCTGGCTTTCGTCGTCACTGATCAAGCGTGGTTGGTCCATCAACGAAGGTCGCAAGATCGCGATGTTGATTTGCGCGCTTGCGGTGATTCCGATCGTGTTTGCGGCGCAAGCGTCGAACGTTTGGGTCGCGGTGCTGCTGATCGGTGTTGCGGCTGCTGCGCACCAGGGCTGGTCGTGTAATCTGTTTACGACGACGTCCGACATGTTTCCGCGACACGCCGTCGGATCGGTGGTGGGCATTGGCGGCATGGCCGGCGCGATTGGCGGGATGATGATCTCGCGTCTCGTCGGCGAGATACTCGAGCGCACCGGCAGCTACGTGCCGATCTTTATTATCGCCGCCTCGGCCTATATCGCGGCCTTGTTTGTCTTTCAACTGTTGTCGCCAAATCTCGAGGCCGCGGAGCTTGAATGAGCCACAAAAAGGCACAAAAGACACAAAAGATTTTTCTTTTTTGGTCTGTGCCTTATCTGCCTTTTTGTGGCTGAATTTATGAGTGATTTGGT
>DATEWS010000712.1:0-3192 GCA_035257785.1 Pyrinomonadaceae bacterium | reverse complement strand
CCATTCATACGAATGTCTTTACCGATGATGTCGGGATCCGCAGCAAAGTGACGGCGCCACATCCGGTGGCTGAATATCACCACGTGATCGCGGCCCGGCTCACCTTCTTCAGGAAGGAAGTCGCGGCCCATAAACATCGGCAGTCCTTCCATTTTGAAGAAGCCTGGTGTGCGTGGTGAACCATCGATCTGTTCGGGCCGCTCACGTGTCGCGACATTGTATGAGCCGCCGGACCATGCATTGATGTCCGTAAACGATGTGCTCCGTCGTTTCCATTCGAGATAGTCGCCGATCGCAGTGGAGTTTCGTTCCCCGTGAATCTTGGACCACACCATCACCAGTTGTTCGGGCTTTGGATAAGGCATCGGCTCAAACACGGCATAGACCACGCTGAAGATGGCAGTGGTCGCGCCGATGCCCAACGCAAGCGTTAAGACAGCAGTGATCGTAAAGCCGAGATGTTTGAACAGCGTTCGGAAACTGAAGCTGACGTCCTGTCTGATAACTCCTCGCATGTTGCCTCCTCTTAACTGGCGAGCTGTGTGAGCGGTTGAGACAACGCAGATTGAGCGCGAACGACGTACGAAAAGTGGTGCAGTTGTACAATCCTTCGCAGCGCTCAGTTTTCAGTGCAAAGTGGAGTCAAAGGCCGTGCCAACCTCGGGTTATTGATGATTCGAGGTTCTATGTCAACGAAACACATTCATGAGTTTCGCTTACGGGACTAACAGTCCCAGTTTCGCAAAATCATTTTCACGCAAAGGCGCGAAGAAGGACGAAGTCGCAAAGAAGAAATTCCGATTGGCGCCTTTGCGTCCTTCTTTGCGGCTTTGCGTGAAATTTCTTCCGCGGCGACTTTGTCCAGACCGCGCTGACCTGATAAAAATATAGATATCCTATGAAGTTCGTTTTACTCGCGGTGCTTTTGCTTGCCTGTGGTTCCGTCGCGACTAAAGCGCAGTCGTGCCTCACACGGGATGACGTGAGGCAGATGATTGCTCGCGTTGAGTCGCCGTCGCAGGCAAATCTTGATCAAAAGCTGAAAGAAGAACTGCTCAAAATTGCGACTAAGCAACGCGAGATGTTGTTGGAAGTAGTTGACAAGGATAAGCCGAAAGAGTCAGACCGCAAGAAACTCCAAAAACTTTACGCCGATCACAGTAACAGACTCTGCCAGATACTGAAGACGAATGGTTGGCCCACCAACGCCACCGTCGGTAGCGACGGCGTTTTCTCCGCATTCTATATACTCCGGAATGCCGGCTCTTTCGAACTTCAGCGCGACTTACTGCCGGTTATCGTTGCAGTCATAAAAAAAGATCCGCGTCAGAAACCGGAATTTGCCGCACTGCTTGACCGGCTTCGCGTGACTGCCGGGCTGAAACAAGTCTTCGGTACGCAGGCTGTAACCTCCGGCGGATTCATGGTGCTTTATCCGATTGAAGATGAGGCAAAAGTAAATGCGCGCCGCGCAGAGTTTGGCCTCCCCACGCTCGACCTATACATCAAGACTCTTGAGCGCACTTACGGCAAACTGCTTATCAAGGCACGCCAGCCACCCAACAGCCAGGTCTCAAAACAACTAACAGAGTCGCTGACCAAAGCCATTGATGCGACCCAACTCGACGCGGAGGAAGTCGATCCGGGCGACGTGATCAAAGTCGAAACGAATCTCGTGAATCTCAACGTCAGCGTGTTCAATAATAAATTGAAGACGTTTGTCGGTTCGTTGACGAAGGACGATTTTCGCGTGCTGGAAAACAACGAGCCGCAAACGATAACTTACTTTGCCTCGACTGACGTGCCGTTCGATCTGGTGTTGCTGATCGACTTGTCAGGATCCACTGCGGACAAACGTGACTTGATCAAAAAATCGACGTTGCGGTTTATCGAGGCAGCGCGTCCGGCAGACAGGCTCGCTATCGTCACGTTTTCCGACGACGCAAACATCGTCGCACCGCTGACGCTGGACCGCGCGCAACTCGCAGCGAGTGTCGCGAACATGGAAGGCATGGGCGGATCACACATTTGGGATGCGGTGAAATTCGCGCTCGACAAAGTAATTGGACCAAAGACGCTGGAACGGCGCCGCGCGGTGGTGCTGATGAGTGACGGCGACGACGGCGCTCTATCACGTACTCAGCAAGCTGGTTCGAAGACCCCCTTCGCGGACTTAATCGAACAGGTGCGACAGACCGATACGCTCATAGTGCCGATTTATCTCGATACCGAACAGAACTATGGGAACTCTTACATCCAGGAAGAGTATGAGAATGCGCGTCGCGCGCTGAGGCTGCTCGCGGACGAGAGTGGCGGGACTTATTATCGCGCGCGTAAACTATCGGACCTCAAGGGTGTGTATGAGCAGGTGATCAATGACCTGGGCAAGGTTTATAGTCTCGGGTACACGCCAACGAATGCAACGCACGACAGTACCTGGCGTTGGGTCAACGTCTCGATCGTTAACCGGAAGGACCTGATAGCGAGGACTCGTCCCGGCTATTACGCTCAGTGAGGAGGAAAATATTGATCAAGCCATCGTTACTTGTATTGATAACTGCCGCGTTAGTCCTTTCAATTGCGGCACAAGCGCAGCAGCCTGCAACGCCTGAAGACGTGACGCGCAGTTTTTATTCCTGGTATTTGCATCAACTGAGCCGCGAAAACGCGAATCCACTCAAGCAGAAAACGACGGCGTTGAAGTATATGACGCCGCAGCTCTACGCAAACGCACCGCGACTGATCCGTCAAATGGATGCAGACATATTTATTTGCGCGCAGGATTGGGACACGGGTTGGGAGAAGAATTTCAGCGTGAGCACGCCGCAGATCAAAAACAACACCGCCACCGCCACCGTGACTCTACCTTCAGGTGACACGGATAAGATCCAGATCAATTTGACGCTGATCAAAATCGCTTCCGGGTGGCGAATCAACAAGGTCGCCTGCGCGAATTGATCACGGCGCCAGTGCGCCGAACGCTTCAGAGCGCCAAAGGCCTCAGAGTGCCAAAGGCGCGAAATATAATAGCCAGCGGCAAGCGCGAAGCGCGTCGCCCCAGGATCAGTTACAGCAAAAGCGATTGAGGTCTGAAAGGCCGAAATAGTATTCCGGCCTTTTCAGGGCTGCGACGCTTTTTATTTTTGTTACCAGGGGCGACGTGCTTCGCGCTTGCCCTTGGCTATTATATTT
>DATEWS010000711.1:0-9104 GCA_035257785.1 Pyrinomonadaceae bacterium | reverse complement strand
TTTCTCAACGCCAGTTCAAACTGCCTCGCCTCTTCTACTTCGGTAAACGACAGCGCGCGCAGCTCCTGCTCGATGCGCCGACGATAGTCAGACACGAGCGAGTCGGAAACGCCCAGCACCGCGGCGACTTCCAGTTGCGTCGAGTGATCCGGGCTAAGATAGCAGTACCACAAAACTCCGATAATCCGGTTATATTGCTTAACTTTTCCGCGGACTGCCTCGTTCAAGCTTGCGAGAAACTGTTCCACGAAACCCGCCGCTTCGCGCTCGGATTCTCGGCGCATGAGGCCTTCTTCAGGGTTCTCGCGCTTGTCGACCGGCTCGTAGCTGTTGCTGTTTTCGTTGTCACTGTCGTCACCGTCCAGTGGGACGAGATAGATGTCCATCACCGGCAGACGCGACATCACCAGACTTCGCAACGTGCGCACGTCGACGGGCGAATCAACAGCATCCAACACCGAAACAATCAAGTCTTCAAGATCGGCGTTGCTGATGACGATCTGGGAATCGCCGGTGCAACCGACCATGCGCGTGTCTCTTTGCCGGACCGGAATGATCTGAACGCGCTGCTCGACTTCGTGACTGCCGCGACGTGGCTTTTCGTTTTTCCATTCACTCAAGCCATAAACGCGGTCCGCGAGTCGCCGGTGCGGCTCATCATCGACACCGGCAGAATCGAAACGGCGAAAATTCGGGCTTGATTGGATTAAGGTCGAGATGCGTCGAGCGAGGCGGTAACTTTCCGGATGGCGTTTGCGAAGTTCGGCGGTCAGTAAATTTGTTAACTCGATCTGGCTGATCTCGCATTCGATCTCGTAGTCAGTCATTTCCGTTTCGAGGTAATGTTCGAAACGGTTCTTGCTGAGCAGTTGGACAAACAGTTCCTGAGTGAGATCGGTGTAAGCCGCGCCGGCGCCTTCTTCCACCAACAGACCCGCGCTGCGAGAGGCGCGGACGAGCGGGTGGTGCGAGACTATGCGGTGCAGGTCAGTCCACAGGCGGTTGACGTCCGAAGAACGTAGACTATCGACCCACTTTGCAGTCTTACCCTGGCGGTCGTTGCGACGCTCTCGGGGCATAGGTCGCTTACCGCTGGTTCCGAGGTCTGCTTTTTCAGGATCTTCACTAATGGATTTCACAGGATTGTCCGTGTTGGCCCTACTCTATTTGGGAGCTCGATCGCTGCTTAGATCTGGAGGGTTCTGGTTTTTGACAGAGGATGTCTAGAAACTCCTGGAGTGCGTCAGATAGCCCGAACGGCTCGTGACGACGAAGGCATGATAGCAGTTCCTTAAAGAATGGACAACATGTTTTTACTTCGTTGAAAATAGTTCGCGAATGTCTGGAATACTGAGGTAATTGTGTGTTTTGATACGTTGAATCTCAGGGGCGATCGATGAAAACCTCAGGCACAACATTCCCTTTTTTGAAGACGGCCGCGTGTCCCACGTCAGCGACCCTGCTCTCTTTGCGGGGAAATACTCTCTCGAAGAAGGCGGTCAAACGGGTCAGCGAGCACTTGGAGAGCTGCGATTTCTGTAATGCCGAGCGGCAGTTACTGACGCATCACAGGGCGACTCGAAAGGGGTTCAAGGCGCCGGAGATACCGATTAATTTGAGGATTTTGGCTGAGGCACTAATCCGCGGATTTCCGCGAAAATCCGCGGATCAGGAATAGAGGTCTTCGATTAACTCACCGTAGCGCTCATCAATAACTTTTCGTTTGACCTTCAGGGTGGGGGTGAGTTCGCCGCCGTCGATGGTGAATTCGTTTGGCAACAACGCTACGCGTCGGATGCGTTCGTAATCAGCCAGTTCCGCCGTTAATCTCGACACATCCTTTTGCACGATCTTGACTGCGGCTGGAAACTTACTCAGCTCAACTCGATCCTTCGGCGCCTTTTCGCCCTCTTCGTCGAGCGCATGATGCAAACTTTCCCAGTCAGGCACGATCAACGCCACCGGCTGTTTTCGACCCGTGCCCACCACCACGACCTGACTGACAAACTCGCTCTCTTTCAAAAGACTCTCGATTAGCTGCGGCGCAACATACTTTCCGTTCGAAAGTTTGAAAAGATCTTTCTTCCGATCAGTGATGTACAAGTGTCCATTCTTCCCGATGTATCCGACGTCGCCAGTGTAGAACCAGCCGTCCTTTAACACTTCAGCAGTGGCTTCCGGCTGACCGTAATAACCACGCATCACGTTCGGACCACGCACGAGAATCTCGCCGTCCGCTGCAATCTTGATCTCAATCCCCTCGAACGGAATTCCCACCGAACCAACGTGGTTATTGCCCGGCCGGTTTGCTGAAACGATGCACGTCTCAGTCGCGCCGTAGCCTTGCAAGATCGGAATACCCGCGGCGAGATACGAGTACGAGAGCGCCGGCGAAAGCGGCGCGCCACCGGAAACGAAGTATCGCAAACGGCCACCAACGCCCGCGCGCCACTTCGAGAACACGAGTTTGCTCGCGAGCTTCTGCTTAATACCTAACTGCGGCGAGATAAAACGCCGCTTGTCCTTCAACTCGCCGTACCGTTGGCCAACCGCAAGCGAGCTCATGAAGATCGATCGCTTGTAACCTTTCTCGGACATTCCCTTCTTAATGATCCGGTGATAGACCTTCTCAAAGAGGCGCGGCACCGCGGTCATCACTGTCGGCGCGACTTCGCGCAGGTTTTCACCAACCTGATCGAACGACGCGCTGTAGTAAACGGAAACGCCGCAATAACAGAAAACGTAAAAACCATCTCTTTCGAAGATGTGCGACAGCGGCAACACTGACAACGCCACATCAGTTGGTCCAATGGGCAAACCGTTGCCGATCGAGATCACATTTGACATGAAGTTGTTGTGCGTGAGCATCACGCCTTTTGGCTCGCCCGTCGTGCCGGACGTGTAAATGATGGTCGCGAGATCCTCGGCTCTCACTGACTGCAAGTAAGCATCGAAAGCACCAGGACGTTCCTCGTCCAACTCTCGACCTTTTTGCTCGAGCGTAGACAACGCGAAACCGCGCTCGACATCTTCCGCAACGTCGTCCTCGAAAAAGATCAGATGCCCAAGCGGCCGTTGATCGAGCACCGGTTTGACGTGTTTGTAGAGTCGGCGGTTGGAAATGAAGATCGCGCGCGCGCCGGAATCGGAAAGAATGTAATCAACCTGTTCGAGTGCCTGTGTCGTGTAGATCGGAACGTTGATCGCGCCGAGACTGAGTATCGCGAGATCTGCGATGGACCACTCCGGACGATTCTCGGAAAGCAGCGCGATGCGATCGCCTGGTCGCACGCCGAGTGAGGCGAGTCCCAGCGCGACGCTCTTCACACGTTCAACGAAAGCCGCCGCCGTGATATTGAGCCACTTCCCATCCTCACGATGATTCAGCGCGTCCTCTTTGTTGTGGCGCAGGACGGCGCCAAGAATCAGACCCGGAACGGAAGTCGCGTCTTTGAAAGTTGAATTGGCTTTGGGCATCGAATCAGTGTTTTTCCGCGTCCATCAGCGGCTCCTGCCTCGTTTTCCGCCGTCGTTTTCGCGGCGCGGCTTCAACTCTCCCGTTGAGCGTCGCGAGTGCTGCCATCACCAGAAACAGCAGCGCATTCGAGGTGGTGTGCAAAGTAAAGTCAAAGAAACTGTGCACCAAAACCGCGAAGCAACCACTCAGCGCCGACAACGCGATCGCGCGCCGAAAATCATCCTGCGACCTGGCACGCTTCAGGGCCAGATAAAACAACAGCACTACGAAACTCAGCGCCAAAACTCCGCCCAGGATGCCGCCATCGGAAAACACCTGGAGATAATCGTTGTGCGCCTGCTCGAGTCGAAACAGACCGTTACGCGAGTCAAAGCGTGTGTAGACAACACCGAACGCGCCCAACCCGGTGCCGACAACCGGATGTGCCTTTATGATCTCGAGTGTTACAGCCCAAAAATGCGCGCGGCCAGTGGTCGGATCATCAGTGTTGACGGTATCGATAAAACGATAAATCGAGAACTCACCCCCCAACGCCATTACGCCGAAAAACAGGCCGATGAGCAGTGCTCCTGCCACGCCCAATCTGATGCCGAGCTGCTTGAATCGACTTGATTTCCTGTGGTGGTGCTGCTGCTCCTTTTGCGTTCTCCATATCGCAGTCACAACACCCAGGAAAAAAATCTCTGCGACGAGACTGATGATGCCGCCGCGCGACGCCGTCATCACGAGAGCTATGCCCATCAGTCCTGCGACAAACAGGTAAAGCAACATCTTTTCCCTCGCGACACCGCCGGCGAAGAGCAGACCCAAAGGCAACGCAATCGTCAACTCCATGTAGCCTGCGAAATGATGACGATTGATGAAGGGACCGAACGCAGTGCTCTGGTCCAACTCACGAACCCAGTAAACCTTCGTCGGGCTGGTGAACGACTGTGTCAATCCGAATATCGCGAGGCAAAATCCGAAGACCATAATCGTCCTCACCATCAACTGAAGACGATGTGGCGTGTCAACAAACACGAGCGTCGCGGCAAAATAGATCAGCAGTGTTGCGAGTTGCACGAGCACCAGTCTGGTTGAGTAAGGATCGTATGAGAGCGTGTTCGAGAGTCCGAGTGCGGCGACTTCAGACGTTACTTCCCGCAGTGGCAGGAGTTGAATAAGCCCGAGTGCGAGGGCTCCAAGCAAAGGCAATTGCAGCAAATTGCGGCTGACGCGGAGATTGCCGATCTGCCAGGCGTCGAGCACCCACAGAACGAGGACTGTCAATCCCCCGAGATTGAACAAGCCAAGCGCCCAGTAGTGAACAGTTCCGTAAGCGAGCGCCGAAAGCACAATGGCGACGCAGATGACAAGAAACGCAAACCTGCTGGCGATCGTGTGCCGGGTACGAAGTACGCCGTGTCCGGCAGAACTCGTCGTGGCCAGCGGCGTTGTTGCTTCCGCTACCGCGAGGCTAGTTTCCGCGTTTGATACTGAAGTCGTCATACCAGACTGAACCAAAAATCGGACAAACCGGAGTCTCTTCAGTGACGCACGAGACCCGCACAATTCTTACAATCACTGCCTCAACGTTTTCGTTAGTCTTAAACGAAAGGTTGACGCGATTCCAGATATTTGTACCAGTCGGCGCTGGTTTTGAAGAGACAATTGTTTTAGTGGTGATGGGGTCAACAATTTCAATCTGCGGCGTTCCCCCGCTCTGGAGCTCATCGGTGCTCAGGTAACATTCAAATTCGTATTCAGTTTGCGGCTGAACCGCCACAAGCTGCGACACGATGGCGGTGTCGGCAACGGAACGAACCTGAAACACGAATCGCAAACTTCGCGAGCCACTGTGGCTTCGGTTCGGATCGATTCCAATCTCCACTTGCGGCACACCTTTAACTTGCCAGCCAAACGGCTGGTCGGGACCATAATTAACGTTCTCCTCAAAACTGCCATCGAAGATGCGGCCGACTTCAGTGCGAGAATTGTCGTTCGTTATCTCATTCCAAACATTGATTGCGTCGTGAAACCTGAACTGTTTACTGAGACTCGCGATGAGCGCTTGCCCGCTTGCCTGGTTGGCCCTCTTCTCATCGGGAGCCATTCCATTCCAAAACGCAACTCCCTTATCCGCCTGTTTTCGTTCAACGAGATAAACCGCAAATTGTGCTCTCCAGTTTGAGTTCTCGCCCAGTGCCTTTCTTTGTGCCTGCGGATCGTCGCTATTGATTTCCCAGTTGAACCTGAAGAGCTGTGACAAAAATTGTGAATCCGCCTGGCTCGCAATGCGCAGTTCGGCAAAGGCGTCGTCATACCGCCCGGTTCTCAAAAGCAGGTTGCCGAGATACCAGTGTGGATAAACGTACGCTGGAGCGAGCGCGACAGCGCGCCGCAACGCGTGCTCCGCGTTTTCGTTGTCGCCGGCTTGCTCATATGCGATTCCCAGTGTCATCCAAAAACGATAATCGTTGGGAGAAAGTGTTACTGCTTTTCGATACTCAGCGATCGCTTGCGCTTGTTGGTCCAACGGCAGCGCTCTTTCGGAAACCTGTGCGATGCGCCAGTGAGTCAGCGGATCGTTCGGCGCGAGTCCGACGGCACGTTCAGCAATACCGAGGCTATTAAGGTCAGTGTTGAAATACTCCGCAAGCGTATTTCCGAGATACCAACGCACTACAAAGTAGGACCAAACTCCGGCAACGATGAGCAGCACGAGCATCGCTACCTTGAGCAGTGGAGTGCGGACATTAATCTTGATCGTTTCCTGTGACATCAGCCGATCCAAGTGCGATTCCTTACTTCTGAGGTTTCGCGGTTTTGAAAGAATAAAATCCCTGATCCGGCGACAGATCTTCCATCGTGATTCGCATGCGCTTTACGGTGATATTTTTTTCCGAGCACGTGCGCAACACTTCCTGAATCCGTTCTTCGGTCATCTTCATGCTCGAGATCACGACTTCATCCACTTCCTGTTGCAAGCAAACGGAACCGAGATCGCCATTCCCGCCAAACACACGCAGCCCGTGGATAACTTTGCCGTTCTTCGCCGGATCGTCATCCAAAAATCCGATCGGCGCCAGTTGAAGCTCGCGATTGTTGCGCAGCTCGCGTAACAAAAGTTCGCCGCCGTCACCCGCCCCGTAGATCAAAACCCTGCGTCCATTCTGTTTACTAACAGCCGGAACGAGTTGCCGGAAAAGTCTGAACGCCATTCGACTTCCGGCCAAAAACAAAAACATCAAAACAGCATCGATAATAAATACTTTGCGCGAGAAACCCTCAAAACGAAACAAGAACAGGATGAGCAACAAGCTCCCGACGGAGCTCAGCGCCACCGCTTTTGCAAACACGATCAGATCGCTCGTGCTCGTGTACCGCCAGAGACCGCGATACACACCCGTCGCCAGAAACACTGACATCTTCACAAATACGAGCACGGGCAACGTGCGAATAAACAGCTGCCATGCCGTGTTTGCGGGAGGAAAGCTGATCGCGTAAGAAGCCCAGTACGAAAGAATGATCAGTACGACGTCCAATAGCACTTCGAAGATGCGACGCTTGTATGAAACATCAACGAGGAACGCATAGAGTGGCTTGTCCCTGAACGCGAGCTCTTGTTCGCTTTCGTCATAAACCTTGACTCCCGCGAGATAGACGCCGATCAAAGTGAGCACGATCGTGAAGCTCGCGATCGCCGCCAGACTCACGTCAAGACGCGCGCGCTGCACAAGCAGGGCCAACACACCCGAAAGAGCCGCGAAGCCATAAAGCATCAAAACAGCATTCCGCTCTGACATCCCCAGCGCGACCAATCGATGCGACGTATGATCGCGGCCACCCTGCGATGCCGCGCGCCCTGACAACTTGCGCAGCACCGTGACAAACGTCGTGTCAAAAATCGGTATAAACAGAATCAGGATCGGCACTACCAGCACAGGCAATAAACTTCTCGATCTGCCACCACTCACCTGCATGAGCGACGTACTCGCGAGGAAGAACCCAACGAACATCGATCCGCAGTCGCCCATGAACACTGAGGCCGGGTGCGAGTTGTAAACGAGAAAGCCGAGTAAACCACCCGCGAAGATGAGAAGTATGAGGGCTTCGGTGAACTGCCCGGTGTTGAGAAAGCTTAATGCAAGAAATCCCGCCGCGATGATCGCAATGCCTGAGGCGAGGCCATCCATGTTGTCGAGCAGGTTGATTGCGTTTGTTATCGCAATCAGCCAGAAGATGGCGAGCGCCATATTTATGAGCACCGAGCCGGTCCATGGCACGGTCAAACCGTAATACACCAGGAATGCAGAACCGAGGATCTGTCCGATCAGTTTCTGATACGGTTTGATATGGATCAGATCGTCAACGAGGCCGACGAGGAAGAGGAAAGTGCTGGCCAGCAAGATCTGTTTCCCATACGCGATTCGGAGGGAAAACGCGGCGGAGGTGATTACGACGGAAAGCCAGATCGCGAGACCGCCGAGCATCGCGGTCGGCTTCTTGTGCCAGCGATCGATCTTGGGTTTGGCAACAAAACCGAAGCGCCGCGCAAAGCTGCGCACCAGAGGCGTCAGTATTACTGCCAGACAGAAAGATGCGGCGACTGCCAGGAGGGTGCGCGGACTAAAAAGCATAGGAAATGTGTCACAGATTACTCAGAATCGGGAATCTGAGCAATCGGTTACTGGCGCAGCCTGAACTCGAGGCAAATAACGCCGAAGCCGTTCGCTGAATTTCAGCCCAGTGGTTGGAGCGCAGCGATGGCGCAACTTCAATCGCCAGCGGCGCGGCGGCGGCCGATCTGGTGATCGATAACCCGCTCCAGAATGCCGTCGAGCGTCATTTCCGGCCGGAACCCAACCAATTCACTGATTTTCGTGATGTCAGGCACGCGTCGCGGCATGTCTTCGAATCCCTCTTCGTAAGCCTCATCGTACGGCACAAACTGAATCTCCGAATCGGATTGAGTGATCTGCTTTACGCGTTCGGCGAGTTCGAGAATAGAGATCTCGACGTTCGAACCGATGTTAAAGACCTGACCGACCGCTTCGGGCTCGTCCATCAACTTGACCAAAGCTCCGACCACATCGCCGACGTAACCAAAACATCGACTCTGCTTACCATCGCCGTAAACGGTGATTGGTCGACCGGTCAACGCCTGCTTTACGAACGTCGGAATCACCATGCCGTACTGGCCGGTCTGGCGCGGTCCAACTGTGTTGAAGAGTCGGACCACGATCGTGGGCAACTTCTTTTCGCGCCAGTACGCGAGCGCCAAAAATTCATCGATCGCTTTCGAGCATGCGTAACTCCAGCGACCCTTCGTTGTGGCGCCCATCACGAGATTGCCATCTTCACGAAATGGCACGTCAGTGCTTAGGCCATAGACCTCGGAAGTCGAAGCAATCAAAACTTTCTTCTTCTTCTTGTTCGCTAACGAAAGGACCACCTCGGTACCGTGAACATTCGTTTCGATAGTCCGTACCGGACTCTCGACAATGAGTTTCACTCCGACTGCTGCGGCGAGGTGAAAGATCACGTCGCATTGATCGATCAGCTCGGCGGTTACCGGGTTGTTGTGAACGGTGTCGATGGTGTAATGAAAACGTGAATGGCCCTTGAGGTGCTGGATGTTCTCGAT
>DATEWS010000710.1:0-6387 GCA_035257785.1 Pyrinomonadaceae bacterium | reverse complement strand
ACCACCGAAGCGAATGGAATGATTTCCTCTGCTGAAAGTGGCGTTGTCAGTGAGCGTGTAGTTATCAGCAAATCGGCCTTGATCCTGGAACGTTGTTTCAGGATTGGAGATTAGCGGCAGCGAAAGAAGGAACTCACCTTCCGGCACTACACGATTGAACACCGGACTGCTCTTGAAGAAGCCCGCACGAACTTCGTTTGTCAGTGTTGCGGTCGGCGTCCAGGTCCAACCCGTGGATAGAAAATCACGAACGGCCGGTTGCACTACGATTGCGTCCGGCGTGAAACCGCTGGCGACGTCCGGGCGATCATTGTTTTCGTTGCCATGTGCGTAAACGAAATTGAACGAATGGCGACTGTTCGGTTCGACGTCGAAGCGACCCGTGAAATTGTTGCGGTCGACGTTGTTCGCGACGTTAAGACGAAAGCCGGTGGTGTTGCGTTGATCGCCGGCATCAGTTGTGTTGCCGACGGTCGGAACGAAACTGAGAATGCGGCTCGCAACCACAGGATTTACACTGGTGATACCAAATGCCGGACCCAGTAATGCATTAGTGAACAGGTTTATGGTTCGGGTCGTACCGGCTGTGTCGGTGTAGGTGAAGATTCCATTGCGAGCGTTCGGGAGCAGGATGGTCTTCAACGCACTCGAGGTCTGTCGCTGACGGAAGCCTTCATAGTTGAAGAAGAAAAATCCTTTGTCGCGGAACACGCTGTGACCACCTTCTCCAAATCGCGGCAGCGGGGTTGGGCCACCAACCTTGAAGCCAAACTGGTTGCGATTTAAGAAGGGTCTGGTATTGCTAAAGAACGGTCGTGATGAAAATTTCGAGTTGCGATTGTATTCGAAGAGGCTGCCATGGAATTCGCTCTGGCCACGCTCAGTCGCGATGTTGACCTGCGAAGCGCCGTAACCGAGAGCGGCGTCAGCATTCGAAGTGGTAACAGTGAACTGGCTGATGTCATCGACGCCTGGACGTTGGGGAGCAAAGTCCGTTGCGTTGGCGCGGATGAAGTTGTCCTGAATGTTGATGCCATCGCGGGTGATGTTTGTGAACGAAGTGCGCTGACCATTGATGGCAGTGTTGGTGGCGCCGTTGGATGCCGAACCGGCTTGCAAGGTTAACAGGACGAGCGGATTGCGTCCGTTGAGAGGCAATTCCTGAATCTGTCGCGAACTAACGGTGTTGCTGAGTTCGGCGTTGGTCGCATTGAGCACATCAGCGCCGGCGACTACCGTTACGTTCTCATTGACGCCGCCGGGCTCAAGAGTGACTGCTAGCGAATATTGCTTGCCTACGTCAATCTTCAGTTCGGTGGCTGTGAAAGCCTTGAAACCTTGAGCAGTGACTTTGACCGTGTAAGTACCAACGTCAAGCTGCGGAACATTAAACGTTCCCTCGCTGGTGGCCTGAACTGTTCTGACTTTGCTCGTGGCGTTGTCCGTGACCTCGACCGTAGCTCCGGCCACCGCGCCGCCATTCTGGTCGACGACAGTTCCCACTAAAGACCCGGTGCTGACCTGGCCAAAGGCAGTGCCAACCAACAGGACTAGAGTGAGAAGAGTAAAGGCAAATTTCATATTTGGGCTCCTTCGAAAACCGAGAATTCTTTGTGTGCAGAGATTGGGTAAAACGAAGCGCATACGAATTTTGCAATAAGCATGCCGCTTTTCGTATGCGGTAAATAGCCGCAACTTACTGGCTTTTCTTAGGAATCAGGCTAGATCCGGAGCCCACAATTTCGGAAAATTTGGACAGATATGCAATTTTACAAATACGAGGCTGGCAGACACCACCTCTCGACCCTCGCGAGAGCTGACGAAATCTCCCTCTTCCGCCGCGGAGATCGTTCACAATGGCGCACGAAAAGCGCGACCAGGCCGACGAAAAAACGGATGGTGCGTGAGCTTATAGCGCTAGGGTTTCCGGGAGTGTCACATTGTGAGACTTTTCTTGCCTTACCAATGCTTCTAAGCTAGATTTTCCGTGTTGCGACTCGCCTCGCACATAATTCTCTCTTGCATTCACCAGTCGTTTAAAACGACGAACATGCAGGCTCGGTACAACTCATTCACCTTGCCGATCGCGATCGGGAGATTTCGATGAATAACGTCAGATGTCTCAGATGTGGAGTTGTTAACCTCGTCACTGACGAAGTGTGCAAGGTTTGCGGAGCCGAGCTGCAACCACCGTTCGGCCAGGGTGAGACTCCGCATCAAGCCACCTCAGATCCCAGCACTCGTGTTTATGGAGATGTCATTTCTCCCTTCGAAGGGCCGAGCGACGGAATTGGACCAACCTTTCATCTGTTCAGAAAAAATCTTTGGTTGATCAGCAAGATCGTTTTCGTGATCGTTGCTCCTTTTGAAGTCTTTAAGGCGCTCAGTGTTGACCCGACATCAATCGACTGGCAATTATCACTCGGTCTCATTGCCCTCCAACTGATGGCTAACGTCCTGGTTGTGCCCGCGTTGTATTACGCGTTGTTGATGGTCATTCAAACCGGCAATGCACCCAGTGTTAACGAAGCTTACCGTTGGAGCTTGAGTAAATTCGGTAAGTTAGTTGGCGCCTGTTTGATAAGTTGGATATTAACGGTGATCGGCTTCGTGCTGTTGGTTATTCCGGGGCTCATTCTCTGCATCGTCTTTTCGCTGGTTTATCCCGTGGCCGTTTTCGAGAAAGGTTCAGCGGTTGATGCGCTGCGGCGTAGCGCTCAACTGACACGAGGGCGGCGGTGGAACATTCTCGGTGCATACTTCGTGATCTGGATTCTGGTGGCGGTAATTACTTCAGCAGCCAGCGGTCTCGTAAGTATTTTTCTCCTTAATGGCGTTATGTTTTGGCCGTTAGGTGCTGCGGTGGCAATCATTAATGCCATTTTCGCAGAAGCGTTAACTGTTCTCTCTCTCGTGATCTACCTCGGCATTCTCCGCACTTTGGAGTCAGGACAGTCAGTAATAGAATAGGTCAATGTATTCGGCCCAGATCACGCGCGCTAACCCTACTTGCATCATCCTTCTGATAGACCAGTCGGGCTCAATGGCCGATCCGTTTAGCGGTGACTCGGCGCGGAAAAAGTCTGACTTCGTCGCGGAAGTCGTTAACCACACACTGCACGACCTTGTCATTCGCTGCACCAAAACCGAGGAAGTCAGAAACTACTATCACGTATCAGTAATCGGTTATGGACGACACGTGGGAACTTGTTTTGCAGGACCATTGAGTGCGCGAAGCATCGTCCCGATCTCCGAGGTCGCTGATTATCCGTTGCAAGTGAAGAGCAGCTACAAGAGAGTTTCGGATGGTGCTGGTGGTTGGGTTGAAATTCCTGTGCGATACCCCGTTTGGATTCATCCTGCATCCGATGGAAAGACACCGATGTGTGAAGCGCTCTCGCGAGTAAAGAATATTCTGCAAGCATGGCTGCTCGAACATCCGCGCGGATTTCCGCCGACCGTCTTACACCTCACTGATGGCGAGTCAAGCGACGGTGATCCGAATGAGATCGGACAGCAGATCATGTCGCTGGGCACTGACGACGGCGCAGTGCTTCTCTTCAACTGCCACATCTCGACGCGTCGATCTGCGAAGATCGAGTATCCACCTGAAGAAAGTTCCCTGCCTGATGGATTTGCACGCTCGCTATTTGAAATCTCAAGCAGATTGCCGAGCAACTTCCTCGCGGCCGCAGCCCAACTCGGAGTCAACGCAGTGGAAGGTTCCAGAGGGTTTGTCTTCAACGGAGATCCATCATCCATCGTTCAGTTTTACGAAATCGGCACAAGCCTTACCGGCATGACTCCATATAGATGGATGGATCAAACCGACGATCGAACGGAGCGGGCTTGAGTTCTGTCAAACACAGTGTGACTTTGGATCTGGAATTGCGGCAGTTGTTGCTGCCGAAGCTGGGTCAGGAAGCATCTGAGTGTGAAGACGTCATCGCCGTCGATGAGCAGCGGTGCAGGTTTGCAATTGCAGACGGAGCAACTGAAGCATTCGACGCGCGCAAGTGGGCCGAGCGACTGGCCCAACAATGGGTGCGACGCCAGTCGACGTTGACATCGGAAGAGTTTCGCGACTGGGTGGCGGCTGAAGGACGGGAACTCCACGAGTCGTGGAACGGTCTAAGCCTGTCGTGGTATGCAGAAGCAAAGGCGCGGACCGGATCGTTTGCTGCTTTTGCCGGAGTCGAGTTGGATCTGAAAAGCGAGTTGCCTTCGTGGAAAGCGATAGCTTTGGGTGACACTTGCCTGCTGCACCGTCGTGGCGACGTGCTGATCAAGAGTCTACCCCTCGCGCGATCTGACAGTTTCAATAACACTCCTATTCTCGTGGCTTCGAATTGCGCGCTGCACGAAAGCAGCATGAAGTCGGTAGTGATCGATTCCGGAGACTGCGAAAGTGGTGACGTGTTGTTGTTGATGTCAGATGCGATTGCGTCCTGGTATCTAAAATGTTTTGAGAACGATGATGTCACCGACGATTTCTTCACGCGGCCCGATAACGAGCTGATCGAATTCTTTGACCAGGAGCGAATGGTCGGCAGAATAAGGAACGACGATCTCGCGATGGTTAAAATCGAGATCAAAGAGCGGAGCATGGGTTAGTGGCAGTCTCTACTTCACACTCCGGCGCGATTCCCAGGTATTGGCCCTCGGCGAGGCACTTCACCGAGGCGATACAGTGTCCCGCGATCTGTTTTTCGCATCCGGCGCTGCGAAACACGTTGCCCGCAGTTGACCGTCTGGGGATGCCGCTCGTCACTTCAGGTCAGTTTGCCTACGTCTACAAACTGAAATCGACAAATGGCGACAGCGACTACGCGGTGCGATGTTTTCGCGGTTATCTGGGCGACCGCGATCAGCGTTATCGTGCCATTCAGGAACATCTGTGGGAAACGCCGGTCACGTATCTTTCGGAATTCAGTTATGCGGCCGAAGGCATTCTGGTCGGCGGCAATAGATTTCCGATTTTGTTCATGAAATGGATCGACGGTCCAACACTCGATCTGTACATCAGCGAAATGCTGCACCGCCGCGACGTGCTGCTGCATCTTTCGGAAGAGTGGCTGAGACTTGTGCATGCGTTGCACGTTGCTGGAGTTGCGCACGGCGATCTGCAACACGGCAACATCATTGTCGAACACGGGCAGTTGCGCCTCGTCGATCACGACGGGATTTTTGTGCCGAAGATGGAGGGATGGACCGCAAGCGAGGTTGGTCATCAACACTACCAGCATCCGAAAAGAGACGCACGACACTTCGATGAGAAGTTGGACCACTTTTCTTCGCTCGTGATCTACCTTTCTCTACTCGCGCTCGCGGAAAAGCCGGATCTGTGGCAGGAGTATCACGATGAGAACCTGTTGTTCACGAAGACTGACTTCGCCGATCCGGATTCGTCGTCCCTCTTCAAGAAAGTGAGAGAGCTTGGACCAGAACACGCTCGACTTACGGACGCACTTGCAAGCGCCGCTATCGGTCCAGCCGACAACGCGCCTTCGCTGCTCGATCTGGTAAAAACAAAAGCGACGTTGCCGTCGTGGATGACGGCGCCAGCGGATATCGACGCGACGTCGAAGACACGAGAAGTCAAGCGCACTGATCTGCCGGGTGACGGCAGGGGCATTCGCTGGATTCCGTGGCAGGACAAGGGTCGCTCGTCTACAGTCACCACTCCTGCGTCAGCGACGGTCCAGACTCTTTTTGGCGGAGCGCCACCTCCCGAAATAAAGCTCAAAGATCCGCACGCGGTTGGCCAAAACACAGTTGTGTTCGCGAAAGAATTTTTGCGCAGGTATTTCCTGGCATGGTATTGGGCCGCGTACCTGCTGCTCAAGTTCTTCGGGTTCAGTTTTTTCTTGTCGATGTTCGCTGCCCTCGTCTGTCTCGCGATTGGATGTCTTACTTTTGGGCTGGTGCGCGCAATAGACGAATCGCGCAAAGCCTCGCGTGGGACTTTGGCGGCCGGTTGGCAACACGCCGCAGTGACGGGACCGCCTCCACCACCTCAATTCCCAGCGTCATGGAACGCACAACCGGGTCTGCCACCAACCGCGGCAGCCAACGCGGCTTTAGATCCAATTGTCGGAAACCTCGTCCTGGGAATTTTCCATCTGGAAAACTGCCACTGGGTCGACACTATCTCCCTCAAGAACCGTGTCGGGTTCACCACCGCCGCCGAGGCCAAAGCCCACGGCTTCAAACCGTGCCACATCTGCTCCCCCGCAACGTAACGATGAATGGGGGTAATTTCACGCAAAGGCGCAAAGTTAAAAAGAAAAGGCGCAAAGAAAACAAATTCCTCTTTGCGCCGTTGCGTCTTTCTTTGCGTCTTTGCGTGAAACTGTTTACGAATGTACCGTCGGGCGGGAGTGTTTG
>DATEWS010000709.1:0-5630 GCA_035257785.1 Pyrinomonadaceae bacterium | reverse complement strand
ATTCGCAAGCAAGAGCGAAATTATTCCTGGATACAGTCCGGAAAGCCGCGCGAGTATGACGCAAATGGTAATCGCGTTTCAAGGACGTCTTCAGAACGAAAACTGCCGGCGTGTAAATAGCATTTTTTACAATATTTGAATTATTGACTTCACTGTTTTTCTCACCTAGATTCCGTCCTGTCTCTTCTCTCAGTATTGTCCAGCGCTTTACCCATGACGATCAAACTTATTTGTTTCAGCTTCGCGGTATTCGTTCTCCTGCCGCTAGCCGTTGTCACAGGTGAGGCACAAAACATCAAGGTTCGCTCGGCGGAAACGATCCTCAAGGATGGTCCATATTCTTTTCCGGAGAAGGTTGTAGTAGACGGAAACGGGTCGCTCTATGTTTTAGACTCACAGCTCTCGAATGTGTTTGTGGTTCGACGCACCCGAAAGGGAAGAGAAGCAAAGGCTCTATGTTCACCTCGCACGCCGGTAAATGCAGCCGATTTGTTGGTTGATAGCAGTGGGGTGTGGATTCTGGGGAGCGATGGTTCACAGGTCGTAAAACTCGACCAAGGCTGTAAGGTTGCCAGGAACTTTAAGGCACGACGTCCGGCAGTATCCATCGCGCTTAACTCCGCTGGTGAAATAGCCGTTCTCACCAGCACGGGGCAAGAACTTTTCGATCTATACGATCAAAACGGCAACCTGCTGAGAAGCTTCGGGCGGCGGATTAACTACGGCGATCCAATCACCGAAGGTGAACTCAATAACGGACGCCTGGTTGCGGATCGGAGCGGTGGTTTTTACTTCAGCTTTAACTATCCACCGTTAGTCCAGCACTATGGACGCGATGGCAAATTGCTGGGGGAGTTTAAGCCACCCTCCGAAGTTCAGATTGGACCACCCAGTGTGAGTTCGCACAAGCAAGGCAACTTACTGGCTGTAAGCGCCAATTATCAAATTCTCGTCCTGGATTTCACCCTCGATGCACGCGGACGCCTCGTTTTCCTAATGTCCGGTAAATCCAAGTTCGAGGCGATCGGGCGGGGATCTCAAACGTTAGTCGTTACAAATACCGCGGGAAAACCAGTGGAAAAAATAACTGTTGAGGACGCGGCGTTTCACCGGCTTACTGCGGGACGCAGCGGTCTTTATCTACTTCGAAACCGAGACGGCTTACGGTTGGATCGGTATCAACTTCCGTGAGCTCATCAAATCAATCCCAATCGGGTTGACATCAACTGAGTAGCCCTGGAGGAATTTCACATGTTCAGGAAATCGATTTTGTCCATGTTAGTTGGGGTGATGTTTGCCGTGGTTCTGTCTGTAACAACAGTCGCGAATGCAAGTTGCTTCGGCTTTTGTGCGGAACGGATTAGCAACTACTACTGGGTCGGCTGCGATATCGTTTCGACTTCTACAGAAATCCACGTCACGTGTTACTACATCGAAGGACCACCTCCCGGCGGCGATCCTTACATAGCGGAATAACTGTTCAGCATTGCTGATTAACAGCGGAGAGAGGAACTATGATTCGAAAATCAATCTTGTCGCTGGTAATGGGAGTAGTGGTTGCCAGTGCCTTATCTTTTGCCGTTACGGCGAAAGCAGGTTGCGCTGGTTTTTGTATGAATCAGCTCGGCAACTATTACTATGCAGGTTGTGACATCTCTTGTTGGCTAAACGAATGTCACGTTACGTGTTACTACATCGAGGGGCCGCCATCCGGAGGCGATCCGTATATCACTGAGTAAACATTTGTGGTGTTAACCACAGAAGGCGTTGAGCATGAGGTTGTTCTTCGGCAGCAAGTGGGCGCGAGTTTGTTTACTGGTATTGCTCTTTGGAATATCAACAACGACTACTCTGATCCTCATCCACAAATGGAGGCGTACTCAAGGTGCGCAGAGTGCGCCTCCTCCCCACGCGCAAGGCGGACTCGAAAACATTCCCGGATTGCACAAAGGCGACGTGGTCAAGTTACCAACGCTCGCAAACCTGCAAGCCGGTGATGATCATGTGGACCTGAGTACGGTCCAACGAAATTACATACTCTGTGCGTTTATCTCGACTGAATGCGCCGGTTGTTCGCAGGATGAACCGTTTTGGAAAGCACTGCGGCAGGAGCTCAACGATAAGAACGTAGCGTTTTATATTGTTGCTGTTGACACTGAGCGTACGAAGGTGCAGAACTTCGCCAACGCTTATGAGTTTGCTGATTTGCCGGTATTATTCGATCCGCAACGACAGGCGTTGGAGGCTTTTAAGATCAGCTTTGTACCGCAGTATGTCCTCATTACATCGGATGGGCACGTTATGGATCGCTGGAATGGCATCCAGCGGTTCGACCCAAAACGGTCAAACGCAATCGACAAACTACAAGGTTTGCTTCAGCATGTCTCCCGAGGTCCATCAGAAGTGAATTAAAAATGAAATACCGTCTCGGCATTCCAGGACTTGGTTTACGGACCATCGGTCGGGTATGTGCCGGTGTCTTAATCTGCGGGAGTGTTTTTGGACAGGTTAACAAGGGTGCCGCAGATTCGGTTCGCATTATTCAACAAGACGTTATTACTCAACTGTTCGGCGCCAGCGGCGATCTAAAGAGTGAATCTGACAAGCCATCTGCTGGTCTACTTCTGTCGGAGATCGCTGATGTTCTTTGGAAGTTTGATGAACCTGCCGCGCGTTCAATGTTTCGACTCGCCTTCGATACCGCGCGCCAGTTGCCGGTGAAGAACGGTTCCGTATTGAGCGATGAAGGCAGACAGGCGTCGCTACGTGAGGCCCGCGCGCGCGCTTCAGCGATTAGAACCATCCTGAAGCGCTACGGCGCCCATGATCGAAAGGGCAGTGAACTCTGGATCCAGGAACTCGACAGCGAGATCAAATCAGAACAGACAAAATCCAACAGCAACTTCAGAATCTCTCCGGAACAAGCCGAGTTTCTGGCCGATATGGCTGCGGGCCTCGCCTCGCAACAACCGCGCGAAGCGCAACGTCTGGGATTGGCTTCGTTATCCGGCGAAAATATTCCTTCCGGTTTTGGCCGGCTGCTGATGGCCCTACGCGACAGAGATAAGGAACTGAGCGATGTGCTTCTCAGGCAAGCGCTCGTCTCATTGAGACGAATGGGTTTCATCTACGATCCCGCGCTCGTATCGATGACAAACTACCAGTTCTCATCGAACGGCAACGTGTTCCCGGACGTGTCCGCGGCGGATGTAAACAATTCGATTCTATACTTCGTCGATGCGGCGAGTTCGCAGCTCGCTCGTTTACAGAGTGGCGGTATTCGCAGTGATAGTGAGCAAGCGTCTATCGCGAGTTTTTATAGTTTTTTCAGAAATCGAGTCTTGCCAATCATCGCACGCAATGCACCAGACAGATTAACGTTGGTCCAAAGCAATATTACCGAATTGGGAACGCGTTTAAGCGCGGACCAGCGTCAGCAGGCGGATATGCTTGCATCCGTCGGACAGACGGGATCTCAACCGTTTACCCAGGGCGACCTGGATCTCGACTCTTCTATTAAGGAAGCTGAACGAGAAAGGAATTCGACCACTCGAGACTTTCTTTTTCGGAAACTCGCACTTCAATTGATGCGACGTGACGCGGAAGCCGCACTTAAGCTCGTTCCGAAGATCGACAATCAGCAGTTACGAATGCAGACTGAAGATGAGGTGCTTTTAGTTCTACTCCAGAAGGCCTTCGCGACTCGATCCTATGATGAAGCTAAAGACTTCGCACTCAAGTTCAACGATCGCCTTAGCCAGGCGCGGTGGTTGACTAAGATCGCTGCTAAATTATCGCGCCCGTCACCCGATCAATCAGAGGCGCCCAACCTGTTGTCGCGTGCGTATTCAATCGCATCCAAAGCCGATAATGGACCAGCGAAGGTTGAGGTGTTGCTGCTAATCGCGAAGGAGTATGCCGCTCAGGATCAGGAACGCGGTTTCGAAATACTTTCCGAAGCGCTCAATACGGCGAACCGAGTGGAGAAGACAGTACCGCAAACTCAAAAACCACCCACCCCGTCACTGAGGATTATCACCGTAACTATGATTGACGGTCAGGAAGTCATAGGACAGGAAAACACAACCATCGACTCGATCGACTTCAATCAGATCGGGACGTTTGCTGAACGAGATGTCCTTAGGACCAGTATATTGGGAAATACTCTTAAAGATCGCCTTCTCAAGACTAAGTATCTGATCTCCCTGGCCCGAAACGTCTTGCGTGTACCTAAGCAGGGCGCCGGTTACGAGCGTACGCTCGAAGACATCCTGCCGAATTAAAGTGTTGCAAGAAACTACTTGTCCTGGTTGCGGATTGCGGATGCCCGCCCGCAAGTCATCAACTACTTCGCGCGGTTATTACAACGTGAGCGATGAGTGCTGGGACCTATACACTGAAGTGCTCGGGACCGAATACAGTAACGCTGTCGTGTTTGGCCAGGTCCATCAACTTACTGTCGATTCATATGCGGTTCAACACGCCGGAGGAACACATCCGGATAAGTCACTCAACGTTCACCTGTTTGGCCTTTACCTCGCGCTGGAGAAGGGAATTCGCTCACCTTACATTCCGCCGTTACTTCAGCGTCTCGCCACCGCGATCGAAGTCTGGCCTCACTTCGAACCACCAGCTAAACGAGTTGCGCTAACCATCTTCGACGTCGCTTTCTGCGACTCAACTGAAGATCACATCAGGATTGTAAAAGACTGGGCGCAGGGAGTGTGGGAATCCTGGTCCGAACATCACACTGAAGTGGCAACAGTGGTCTCCCACTCGCTAAAAATGGAATAGCCTGGGGAGACCGCGTCGACCTTTGCTCGAACTTGTTTGACGAAATAAGATGTCGCGGTCCAAAAAGGCTGAATTGGTCTGTTCAAAATGGTTCTAACGTCGTTTCATGAATCACAGAAGGAACAAGTCCTCGGCCTCAGCGATGCAATGTTTGCTTCGACGAAGCTTTCGCGCTTCGAATGGCAACCTTGTCGACAAGTTGAGAGTCTCGACAGGCAATGCACTAAGTTTGTTTTTCTGGATGATACGGTCAAAGGCTATGTGGCTGCATATCGACTGGACGACACTCACTTCAGGCTCAACTTGATCGTAGATCTGAACCATCTTCAGCAAGGAATCGGATCACAACTCTTGACGAGAATCGAGCAGGAAGTTATTGGGGAGCAGGGCAAGTACCTTCAGGCACGCGCGTTCGAATCCATGCCGGCAAGTTTGAGATTTGCCTTAGACAAAGGTTTCACGCAGGTACACACCATGCGCGGGATGTCTCTTAATAGGGCTTACTTTCAGTTTGACAAATGGAAGGAGTTGGGCGAAAAACTGTCCGCCAGCTTTGTCTTCACAACTCTGAAAAAAGAAGTGGAAGCAGACGTCGACACCATCGACAAGCTCGCGCAACTTTATGAAGTTGCGAGGATTGACTGGCCCTCTCCCGATCCCACCTGGGAGCCTGATAGTTCGTTGGAGAACTTGCGGGCGCCATTTGTTGGGATCAAATATCCGGAACATTTTTCAATTGTTAAAGCGGGCAATGAATACATAGGGTTCACGAGTGCGCGCAACCGGGGCACGGGAACGGCGGTGCATCCGGATTACAGAAATCTCGGGCTCGCAAC
>DATEWS010000708.1:0-5089 GCA_035257785.1 Pyrinomonadaceae bacterium | reverse complement strand
GCTGCGAGTCGGAGCATCTCGAGATCCGCCTGCTTGCCGCCGGCGCCGATGAGTTCACAACCGAGCTGCGTGTTTTCGCGACGCCATTCCGCGTGCGACTGCGTTTGCTGGCGAAACACGGGCGCGGCATAACAAAAGCGCAGCGGACGTGGTCTTTCGGACAACAACGTCGCGGCCATGCGCGCGACCGAACTCGTTACGTCAGGCCGCAACGCGAGCAATCGTCCGTCGCTGTCGGTGAAGCGGAAGCCGCGTTGCGCTTCTCGTTGGCCCATACCCTGTTCGAAAAGATCGTAGTAATCGACTGATGGCGTGATTACCTCTTCGTAATTCCAGGCTTCAAACACAGACATCGCCACATCTTCGACAGTACGACGCAGCCGCGCCTCAGCGCCGATGTAATAACGCATGCCTGCTGGAATTCTCGAAGTCATCAGTTAAGCGCCCAAAGAAAAAACCCGCTGCCGGTTCGATGTCGGCAGCGGGTTTTCGAAATCGTTTTACGCCTGATTACACGATCGCCCCGCCACCGGTGTGATGATGCCAGTATGCATGATGGCCGCGATGCGTGTTCGGTAACATTGCCCTGCGCTTATACCTGAGTCCGCTTGCGATTGTCAAACATTCATCCACAGATTACACAGATTCTTTAAGGCAATCTGTGTAATCTGTGGATGCTTAACTTCCCGGGATGAAAGGCCGCGACTGCACAATGTAGATTTGCCCCTTCATATACGCCCATTCGATGTCCTGATCGCGACTGCCGAACACGCGTTTGATGTCCCTCGCTGCCCGAACTAACCTGCGGATGACTTCATCAGTAAGCACCACGCGATTGCCCTCTATCGGCACCTCTTTCACACCGCCCTTCTCGTCGAACGTCAGCAAACTATCCTCCGCCGAACGCGTCAACACCTGAATCGCGTTGGTGCGCGGGCGAAAGATGATCTGCTCCGCAATGCGCTGTCCTTCAACTACCTTAATCCCCAGACCTCTCTTCGCGCTGATGTAGATGGCGCCCTTGTTTTCATTATCAAACGGATCGGTGCTGATCATCACGCCGGAACTCTCGGAGTTGATTCCCTCCTGCAACAACACGGCCATGAAGATCTTTGAGTGGTCCACACTCGCGCGTTCGCGCGCTTCATATGCCTCGAAGTTCCACAACGACGCCCAGACCTTTTTGATTGCAGCAATCAACTGCTCGTCGCCGCGTACGTTCGCCACGGTTGTGTAAAGACCGGCGCCACTGAAGTTCGGCAAGTCTTCCGAGTTTGACGAGCTGCGCACAAACAATCCCTTACCCGGATACTCGTGCGCCACTTTCTCCAACACCATTCGCTTCAACTCGGGATCAAACTCAGCGGCTTCGATCTTCTGTCGCAACAACACGAGCTGCTCGCGACGATAAGCCGGATCGTGGACGAATTTTTGATCGTTCAGCAGTCCGAAGATCACGTCGTCGAGCTGATTGTCGGAAATGAAATCGTTGTAGTAGTGGAACGGGATGGTGAAGCCATTGGGAACGATGATGCCAGGCAATCGCGCGTTCATTACTTCGCCGAGATTTGCCGACTTGCCGCCGAATGCGAGCGATGATGCTGCGCGTTGTTGGGCCAGGTCAAGCAGGCGCTTTTCTGAGAGGTCGGAACGCGGCTTCATCACGTCGAGTCGTTCCTTCTGGCGGCGCTGGTACTCACGCAACTGGTTCATGTCTGCGCGCTTGATCGTGTAGTTTTCACGCAGCGTTTCAAACGACACCCACCAGCCGTCATATTGCTTCAACAATTCCTGTGCATTCTTGATGTACGCGTTTGGAATGCCCCAGCCTTTCGCGAGGAGGTTGATGTGCGAGAGCGGTGTTGAAGGTTGCGACGTGATGATGCCGGCGACCGGCGGCAGTTGGACCGGCACTTCGTCGAGCACGAGTATTTCGTTGAAACCGATCTCAACGTGATCGTCGAGCTTCGGAATGACGTGAATACGTCCGAGACCTTTGGCGATGTTCAATGCCTGGTACGCCTGTTCCTTCGCGATGTCGCTTAGCAAGACGCGCTGGACGCCCGCGAGCGATTTCGAAGCTTCGTCCTGGCGTAGAGAATTCGGCTTGAAGGCTACGGGCGCGAAGAACGTTTTGTTGATCACATCATAAGCGAGCTGGATCTGATCGGCAGGAATCATGTCGCCTTCCCAAAACTCGAAGGTCCAACGTTTGATCGGGATTTGATAAGCGAGCGTGCCGAGGATGAAGCGACGATTGGGATTGATGTAGTTGTTTACAAAGAACTCTTTGCCGCGTTCGAGTGAGAGATAGGTGCCGTTGACGAAGTCTTTGTGGAAGCTGTAGCGCTTCTTGTTGACGTAGTAGATCTTGTTACCGTCTTTGCGATCGATGACGATCATCACGTGAGGTAGGGCGTAGGGCGTGTTGGCGTCGTAGGTGACGGAGATCTTGTCGAAGTCGGCCTGCGACTTGATCGCGGTTAACGACTTCGGGCCAGTTTGTGCAAGCGCCGGACAAGCGAGAACACAGATTAACGCCGATAATAAAACCAGATTCTTTCGAGTCATAACGTAGACGCAGAACGGTCGAGTAATTTTACCAAATCATCGATGTGATGCTGCTCGGTGAGGAAGCTGTTGATGTTCACGCGCATGGCCCGATGGCCGTGAAGCACCGTCGTCGTCAGCCATGCTTCGCCGCTGCGTTCGATGATTTGCTGTAACCGCTGTTGCAGACGATCAGACTCGGCGCCGAGCTCGATGTTGCCGGGTAAATGACGAAAACAACAGACCGCAGTTTCAACTTCGCCCACGCGTTTGAAATCCTTGAGTTCGTCGAGCCGTTTGGCCAGATATTTCGTGAGCTCGATCTGGCGCTCAACCGTTCGCGCATAACCCTCGCGACCCATGAACTTGATCGCCATCCAAAGCTTCAACGAATTAAAGCGTCGCGTGCCCATTTGCCCGTAACGGAAAAAGTCAAACTCAACATCGGCGCCGCCGCGATCTTCGCTCAGATACTCGGGACTCATATCAAATGCGTCGCGCAAAACCCGCCCGCCACCGCGCACGAGTGTCGCGCCACACAGAAAGGGAACGAACATCCACTTGTGCGGATCGAACGTGATTGAGTCGGCCAACTCGATTCCGCGCAGCATCTCTTTGTGTCGCGACGAGAACGCGAGCGGCCCACCGTAAGCAGCATCGACGTGAAACCAGCAACCATTCTCACGCGCGATCTCGGCGAGCGACTCAAGTGGATCGATAATGCCTGTCGAAGTCGTGCCAGCCACCCCAACAATGCAACACGGCAACATGCCCGCCTCACGATCCGCCGCAATCGCTTGCCGGAGCGGGTCGAGCGAGATGTGGAAACGCTCGTCAGTCGGGATCTTTCTTAAACCCTCACGACCCAATCCCAAAATGTCCGCACTTTTGTCGACCGAATAGTGACACTGCTCGGATGCATAGATCACCAGGTCGCCCGACGCCCGGCGCACGCCGCGATCCTTGATCTCGCGAGCCACACTGTCGCGCGCGCACTTCAGCGCGATCAGATTCGCCTCCGAACCGCCGCTCGCCAACGTCCCAAAACTCTGCGGCCCGTAGTTCAACAAGTCGCACAGCCAGCGAATCGTACGAGCTTCGAGCATCGCTGACGTTGGACCATTGCGCCACGCACCCGCATTTTGGTTTAGCATCGACGTCAACGCATCGGCCCAAACACCGACCGGCAACGGCGTCGGGTTAAACTGCCCGAAGTATCTCGGACTCGGCACGCCCATCGCATTCGGCGCGATGTCTTCACGAAAACGCGCGAGTATCTCTTCGAGCGCAATTCCCTTCTCGGGCAACGGCTCGTCGAACAGTTTTTCCAGCTCAGCCGGCGTTGCGGTAGGAGTAACGCGTCGAGCTGCGAGCCCGGCGACGTGGTCGGCGATAATCTGCGCCACTGCATTTCCCAAAAATCGATGCTGCTCAACAAAATCGTCAATCATGATCTATTCTTCAGTTTCAACGGTATGAATGAACAAGCGAGATTCGAGGAAACTCTAAGCTCAAGCATGGCGAGCTATGACCTCGCTCTGTCTTCCGAAACCTTAACACAGCTCGGCGATTACTACAGATTACTAACACGCTGGAACGACCGCCTACATCTTGTGGCTCCATGCACCCCGGAACAGTTCGCGACGCGGCATGTACTCGAGTCGTTGCTGCTGCTCAAACACTTGCCTCACGATGCGAAGATCGCTGATGTCGGATCCGGTGGGGGGTTGCCGATCATTCCCTGCCTGATTGCGCGCGCTGATCTCGAAGCGACGTTGATCGAATCGTCGCAGAAGAAAGCGGTGTTTCTGCGTGAGGCGTTGAATGCAGTGGATCGAAAGGCAACGATTATCGCGCGACGGTTTGAGGAGATTGAGGCGCCCGAGGTGTCGTTCGTTAGTTGTCGCGCGCTGGATCAGTTCACGGAAAAGTTGCCGGAGTTGATCGAGTGGACGCCGAAGGGAGCGACGTTGCTGCTGTTTGGTGGGGAAGGATTGTTGCCTGAGGCGAAGAGGTTTCTGATACCCGGATCGGACAGGAGATTCCTGATCATTTTTAAAGACGGATGACACGGATTAAGACGGATCTTCGCGGACGACGTCCTTCGGTTTTTTGTCCTCACGCAGGCCTTGGAATGATGGGTGACGAATGACGCCCTCGTCCGTCCACTCGCTGAAAGCGACTTCGCCGACGAACTTCGGTTCGGTCCAGACGGCGCGGCGCAGATCGGGATCTTTGGGGATCTGCTCGAACGGGCGCTTATCCACAACGATCTTGTCCAGCTTCTTCTTCAACTCAACTCGCATCGCGTTGCTGTAGCCGGTGCCCGCGCGGCCGGCATAGATCAGTTTGCCGCCGTCGTAAAATCCGAGAACGAGCGAGCTGAACGGAAGACCTTTATCCGACAACGTATAACCCGCAATCACAAACTCCTGCCGCCTGATGCACTTGATCTTTAGCCAGTTGCGAGTACGCGTGGACTCATACACCGAATCTGCATGTTTGGAAACGATTCCTTCAAGACCGTGTTTGCAGGCCT
>DATEWS010000707.1:0-5093 GCA_035257785.1 Pyrinomonadaceae bacterium | reverse complement strand
CGAGAATGATGATGAACGGTAGTATTCGTTTCATATAACTGGAAGAGATCGATCAAACCGCGGCCGCCACCGTGGCTGCCAGTGAGCTAAAAATATCGCGCCCATCGCTCGAGCCGAGCAAGTCTTCGCACGCGCGTTCGGGGTGCGGCATCAGGCCGAGCACATTACGCTGACGATTGCAGATTCCGGCGATATTGTCACGCGAACCGTTCGGATTCGCGTCTTCGGTGATGGCGCCTTCGGGCGTGGAGTAGCGGAGGACGATGCGATCTTCGCGTTGGAGTTCCGCGAGTGTGTTGTCGTCGCAGATGTAATTGCCTTCAGCGTGTGCGATGGGAATTCGCAGCACAGTGCCTGTCGTCAGTTCATTAGTAAAAGGACTGTCAGTCGTTTCCACGCGCACGTGAATGTGTGTGCAGATGAAGTGCAGGTCACGGTTGCGAATCAAGGCGCCGGGCAAAAGTCCGGCCTCGCAAAGGATCTGAAAGCCGTTACAAATTCCGAGCACAAAGCGGCCGCTGTCGGCGAACTTCCTGACTGAATTCATCACCGGTGAAAAACGCGCGAGGGCTCCGGCGCGCAGGTAGTCACCATAAGAAAAGCCGCCGGGAAGGATCACCGCGTCGTAACTGGAAAGATCGGTATCACGGTGCCAGATGAAATCAACAGGTTGGCCGACGTGCTTGGAGATCACGTGATAAGCATCGTGATCGCAATTCGAACCAGGAAAAACTATAACTCCGAATTTCACGCTTCTAACTCCACGCGGTAGTCTTCGATTATGGGGTTCGACAACACCTCGCGCGCCATCTTCTCAATTGATTCGAGCGCGCGCTGCTCGTCCATCGATCCGTCAAGCGAGATCTCGAAATACTTTCCCTGCCGGACGTCCGAAATGCCCGAAAAGCCGAGCAGTTCGACTGAATGTTGGATGGCTTTGCCCTGCGGGTCAAGAACGCCGGATTTCAGGTTCACGTAAACTTTGGCTTTCATCGGTTTCCTGTCGCGCTGGGATCAACAAAGCATTGCTTAAAAAGCACTTGTTGGAATAATATCTCCGGCTCGTAGACCTGTCGCTTCCGGATCAAACGCTTTCTAACAGGAGAAACTTATAATGCAAAACGACCCGCCCGTCCAAGCGACCCCAGCATCGGCTGTGGCCGTCAATAAATCCAGTACCGGGCTTGATGAGAATGTTGCCTCCCTGTTGGCTTATCTCTTTCAATGGGTAGGTGGTCTGATCTTTTTCCTGATTGAGAAGGACAGCCGGCTGGTGCGCTTTCATGGCATGCAATCAATCCTTCTTTCTGGTGTGTTTTGGGTTGGAATAATCGGACTGTGGATTCTGTCTTTTGTCCTGGCATTGATCATTGGTCAGATCTCCGGTCTGCTGGCTACGTTAGTTTGGGTCTTTACGACTTTATTAGAGGTTGTCCTTGCAATCGCGTGCTTGATCGCCTTTGTGCTGTGCATGATAAAGGCTTACCAGGGTCAGTACTTCAAGCTGCCCGTGCTGGGAAACTTCGCCGAGAAGTTTTCGCAGAAATAAAACTTACTCGATTCCGACTCTTCGATAGATCGCGTCGATATTTCGCAGGTAATGTTCCAGCGAAAAGACGCGATCTATTTCTTCGCCCGACAAATTCTTTTGAATGTCGCTGTCGGCTTTCACCAGCTCGCGGAAATCACGATTTTCATCCCAAACTCGCATTGCGTTGCGTTGGACCAGCTCGTAAGCGTCTTCGCGCGACAGGCCTTTGTTTGTTAGTGCCAGTAACAACTGACCACTGAAGATCAGGCCTTTGGTCGCGCCGAGATTTTCGAGCATCCGTGCCGGATAGACGACGAGTCCGTCAATCAGTCCGATTGCTTTTTGAAGAATGTAGTCGAGCGCGATGCTCGAATCGGGCAGGACCACGCGCTCGGCAGACGAATGAGAGATGTCGCGCTCGTGCCACAGTGCGACGTTCTCCAGACCCACCACACTGTTCGCGCGGATCACGCGAGCCATGCCGCAGATGCGCTCCGAAATGATCGGGTTGCGCTTGTGAGGCATCGCACTCGAACCCTTCTGACCTTTGCTGAAACGCTCCTGCGCCTCACGAACTTCAGTGCGCTGCCAGTGACGAACGTTCAAAGCAAACTTCTCTAACGACGACGCGATGATCGCGAGCGTCGTCAAATACTCCGCGTAGATGTCTCTTTGAATGACCTGCGTTGAGACTGGCGCAGGTCTTAATCCCAATCGCGCGCACACACTTTCTTCAACTGACGGATCGAGGTGCGCAAACGCGCCCACTGCGCCACTGATCTTTCCAACCCCCACTGCTTCACGCGCGCGCAGCAAACGCTCGCGATTGCGGCGCATCTCGTCAAACCAGAGCGCGAAAGTTAATCCGAACGAAGTTGGCTCAGCGTGAATGCCGTGTGTGCGTCCGACTTGCGGAGTATTTTTGAACTCCACCGCGCGTCGCTTCAACGTTTCAATCAACGTGTCGACTTTTTTCAACAAGATTTCAGTCGCATCACGCAGCAACAGCGCGTTTGCAGTGTCAACGACATCTGAGGAGGTTAGACCATAATGAACGAAGCGACTCGCTTCACCAATCGACTCGGCGAGAGTGGTTGTAAACGCGATGACGTCGTGATTTGTCGTCTTTTCAATTTCATTGATCCGGGCAACTGAAAACTTCGCGCGCGCTTTGATCTGTTCGAGTGCGTCGCGTGGAATCGTTCCCCTCTCGGCATGGACCTCGCAGACCGCGATCTCCACGTCCAACCATTTCTGAAACTTGTTTTGCTCTGACCAGAGCGCGCCCATTTCGGGCAGCGTGTAACGTTCGATCATTTAAGTGCCGTTGAATTTACGAAGTAACGGGCCAGTTCCCACTGCCCATTCTCTTCTATTAATGTAAAAGTCTCCATCCCGTCGCCACGTTCGAAGTTAGTTTGATAGCTGAGAATGAAGACGTGTCCCTTCAAAACGCCGCCCGAGTTCTGTTGTTCAGTGGCCGAGTTAAGCGAGCGAGATTCAACCTTGCCGAGTTTCGTGTGCAGAGTCTTGAACACTTCGTTTGACTGCTCGAGCGTGACGTCTTGTTTCCAAAGATTTGAAGACTCGTTATAGATCTCTTCGTAACGTTCCTGGGCGATCTGCTCGCCGACCCTGGCGACCACTTCCTGCACTTCGGACGGAACGCGTGCGCGTTCGACGTAGCCGCGACATGCCGAGACGGTCAATACAGGTAAAAAGACGATAAGGAAGGCAGACAGGTAAAGGTTGCAGGTGCGCTGGGATTCGCTCATACCTCTATCCAGGGCGTTGGCTCCTTTGGATAGGAAAGACTTACCTCAGTGTAACCAACGAAGAGGGGCGCGCGCTCCTGTAGCGCGACTTCGGCGTTGATCTTCGCGAGGTATGGGTTGTTTGCTCGTTGTGAAAGGTGCGCCAGCACGATGTACTTCGCACAGCCGTCAAAGCCGCGGCGGATCCAATCAGCGAGGTCTTCGTTCGAAAGGTGGCCCAGGCGCGAGAGGATGCGTTGCTTCAGTTCCCACGGATAGTTGTCGCAGGCTTTGAGCATATCGCGACTGTGGTTCGACTCGATTACGATCGCAGCGCAACCGCGCAGGCGTTCGGTGATCAAAGTCGTGATGTGGCCAAAGTCCATCACCGTTGCGATCTTGACGCCCTGATGCGTCGCAGTGAAACCAAAATTGTCGACGGCGTCGTGCGGGATTGTGAACGGGTGGAAATCGATCTCACCGATCTTGAAGTCTTTGCTCGACTCGATCTGTTCCACTCGATCGCGCAGCGCTTTCGCGCGACGGCGTGGTTCTTCATTCGTGACGTTGAACTTTTCGCTTACGTAGGCGTCGAGTGTTTTTCCGGAGATGTAGACGGGACAATCGAGTGAGTTCAGTAAGACGCGCAAGCCGCCGGCGTGATCGCCGTGTTCGTGAGTGACGAGCACCGCATCGAGACGTTGCGCATCCTCGCCGACCATTGCGAGCCGTCGCGCGATCTCTTTCGCACTCAAACCCGCATCGACGAGCACGCGAGTGTTGCCGGCAACGATCAGCACTGCGTTACCAGTAGAGCCGCTGCCAAGAACAGTAAGTTTCATATCAGGCCACAAAAAGGCACAATAGGCACAAACGTAAGAAGAGCACCAACTATAACAAAGCTTATGTGCCTTGTGTGCCTTTTTGTGGCTAAATTTTGTGGCTAGATTTCGAGACGAGAACGATCGACGTTGAAGCCGTTGAGATTTCCCAATGCTCCGAGCGCGATAGTTTCTGATTTGAAATAAGTGCGCGCGACTTCCTGAAGCTCATCAACCGTGATGTCGCGGATCTTTTCAATCACTTCATCAGGCGATATGCGACGACCATGAATGATCTCTTGTCGCGCAAGTGTGCCGGCTCCTGCGCTCGACGACTCGAGTCCCAGCAGTATGGATGAGATCGCTTGATCCTTCGCGATACGCAGCTCTTCTTCCGTAACGTTGTTGCGCACTACTTCGCGCAGCTCGGCCAGTGAAAGTTCCAAAACCTGATCGAGATACTCCGGCGACGTTCCCGCATAGACGTTGAAAACACCGACGTCAGAAAACGCACTGCCTGCGGCGCCGACTGAATAGGCGAGTCCACGCTCTTCTCTAATCTTCTGCCAGAGTCTGCTCGAAGTCCCGCCGCCAATGATCGAGCTCAGCAAACTGGCTGCGTAACGATCGCTGTCGAGCGCGTGAGGCCACGGCGTCGCGATCACGAGATGGGCTTGCTCGAGTTCGTTCTTCTGTTCGATCAGGATTGGAGACGCGGGTCGTGGTCTGCCTGGTTCAAGTGTTTGCGGTCTGATAGCGGCGCCACTCTCGCAACCATCAAACGCAGCGCCAACGAGTTCGACGAGACGCTTGTGGTCGACGTTCCCAGCCGCAGCTACGACGAGATTGCTGTAAGAAAACTCGCGAGCGTGAAAACCGACGGTGGTTTTGTGATCGAAGGTCGGCACCGTGTCTCGCGTGCCTTCAATCGGGCGACCGAGCGGTTGATTCGGAAAATAGGCGGCGTTGAAAAGTTCGCCGAGGAGC
>DATEWS010000706.1:0-2144 GCA_035257785.1 Pyrinomonadaceae bacterium | reverse complement strand
CGGTTCGATCACACCCGGCGATCGCGGTGGCGTTGTCGTGCCGGGAGCGAAGCCGACGATCACGTTTGAATGAGCCTTGCCACGATCACACGTCACGGACCCGAAATCTCCGACGCGATCGTGTCGTTTGATCCAGTCACTCTGCAACGTAAGCCGGTTAAGAAGTCAGACCTCGTGGTCCAATTCACTGAACTCGGCAATCACGAAGCAGTCAGAATCGTGCAGCAGATACCGGAACGCGACGGTGCGCTCGATCCTGACGCGGTCGACAGGATCCTCATCACGTCTCACTGCGAAATGCAGCGCATGTCGGAAGAATTTCAACACGGCAAACGAGTCGCGGAGCTGCTCAAACCTATCCTGAATGCATTGCGTCATGGAGGTGTGCAAAATCCGATTCGCATTGTCGACATCGGATGCGGCACTGGCTTCGTCGTTCGCTGGCTCGCGGCCAACGGATCTCTCGGGGACGATGTTGAACTGATGGGCGTTGACTTCAACATGGCCCTCGTCAATGAAGCCCACCGACTCGCGTCAATCGAAGATCTTCACTGTAGGTTTGCAGTTGCGAATGCATTTCGACTCGACGAGCCCGCAACGATTTTCATCTCAACCGGAATTCTTCATCACTTCCGCGATGACGATCTTAGTTATCTACTGCAACAACACTGCCGTCCGGAAACGTGCGCATTCATTCACTTCGACTTTCACAGCTCGCCGATGGCGCCCTGGGGATCGTGGCTCTTCCACGCCGTGCGCATGCGCGAACCACTCGCGAAGCACGACGGCGTGCTCTCAGCCGTGCGCGCGCATAAGAGTCGCTACCTTCTCGAGGTGACGCGAAGCGCTGCGCCGGAGTTCATCTCGGCGATCTACGGTACACGTTTATGGCGACTGCCGATACCGAGGGTCTTTCACTCGCTCGTCGGTATTCGCCCCGCTTATCGCGAGGCCTTCCTGCGCAACATGGGAAACCGCATAGCGTCGTTAGGAAAAATCGAATGATTGTTTTCCTGCTTTGGCTTCTCGCGACTGTCGACTCAGCGTTCATCGGCTACAGAGAGGCTGCCGGGCGTAATGCGTTAATTGATAAGAAGGACTACTACCGCCGCGCGCTCATCAGAGGCGCGCTCTTTGGTCAGCTCGCGGTGCTGATCGTCGGCGCGGTCGTGGCGGTTGCACTCGTGAGCTCCAATCATCCGTGGCTGTTGCTTACGAAACTGGAGTTGATCGGCGCGCGAATGTTGCTCGTTTACATTCCGTACGCGCTGATCATTTTGATCGCGCTTGCGATTCGAGCAGTGCCATCTGTTGACATCAGAAGCATCACGAGCACGCTGATATTCGGACCTTTTACTCTCATCCGTCCGCTCGTGGTTTTGCTGGGAGCGGTTTGGGGAATTCTTGCTGCGCCAGGTGCTATCACGGCTGCACTCGTTGTGCTAATAGTTTGCCTGATGCTCGGCCTGGAATGGGCGCTCGGCCGGCTTAGATCACGCGGGTCGATTTACTGAGATGCTTTGCATCAGAGGTCGCAATTTCATTCTGCATAGCGCCAAAGGCGCGGAATATAATAGCCCGCTATCATATTTCGCGCCTTTGGCCCTATACCGCGTTGAAGTTTTTTAACTAAGGATGCCAGAAGGTCCGGAGGTGCGAAAGTATGCGGATGCGCTCGATGCGGCGTTGACGGGCCGCGCCATTGTCTCGCTGCAAGCGCGAACAAAGGACGCGCGAAAGTGGTTGCAGGACAACGAGCCGCGCGTCGTTGGTCGACGAGTTGAGCGCGTCATCTCGCATGGCAAGCACCTGCTCGGTTACATCGAGGGTGACTTCTTTTTTCACTCACACCTCATGATGTGGGGTCGCTGGCAAACGTTTGAAAAACCGATCGAGCTGCCGGAAAAGGACAGACGTGAACGTGCTCGCATCGTCGTGGAGGGCGCCGCTGCGATCCTTCTCTCCGCGCCGATATTCAATGTTGGTGAAGGTGATCCTTACAAGAAGATCGAGATTCTCGGGACACTTGGTCCGGATGCGTTGCCGTATCGTGGTCCATTCAAGCGTGCCGAGTTTTTGCGTCGACTACTCGAACACAAGGATGAAACGATTGGCGCCGCGCTATTGAACCAGCGCATCGTCGC
>DATEWS010000705.1:0-5773 GCA_035257785.1 Pyrinomonadaceae bacterium | reverse complement strand
GAGTCCCTCAGGAACAAACGTCATCCAGTCTGACGACGCGCCAAACAAACGGCGGTCCACGACGTCCACCAATCGGCGTCCTTCAACAACCCATCCTCTCCGGCGCCATTTTCGTTTGCCGTCATAGCGCCTCAACTCTTCTTCCCTGATCATCAATACCTCGAGTGAGAAGTTAGGGTTCGTCAGCAGTTGCGGGATACTAACCAGCTCCCAAAACAGATCCTCCAATCGGCCTCGCTTCGGTGACTTACGACGAACTGCGGGACCACCATTATTGGTCGCCGGCCGGACAATCCATTTTTCCTGGACTACTGGATAAACCAATCGCACTTCATACGACCGCGTTAGCTTACACAGCTTTGAATTGATCGAAGCGAAATTGCGCGTTTGGATCTCTATCAACAGATCATCGCGAACGATATCAATCACGAATCCGTCAACAGGAACTTCAAATCGATCGCCCGGCCTCGCATACCACTGTTTCAGTGACGCGTGGAGTGGTTTCTCATTTATTAATCCGATTCCTGGCATCCGCACAATTCTACTAACATCAGTCAACTGAACAGTGTATTCTTGTTCAAGCCGGCGCCTTGACACTCAAGAAGCTCGTCTCTGAATAGGAAAGCATATGCCTGACTGGATACGAAGCATTTTCTCCTCGCGAACATTGTCACTGCTGATTGCCATAGCCTATCTCGCAATCGCGTGTCTGTCGGCGCCTTCAGCAGCAAAAGCGTTCGCCAGTCTTCTGATTTTCGGTGGTGCTCTGCTGCTGCCGCTCGCCTGCATTTGGTTTGCAGATGAGATGGGAGAATATGTCGGCGTCCTTCCCGGGCCTGCAATCAACCGGAAGTCACCCGCGTGGATGGTAAAAATCGGCGGCTGGATTCTGCTCTTGTTACCAGTGATAGTCTTTTTGTTTACTTACCGGTACTAACTCTTCGCATCACCGTTTACTACACCACACGTGAACGTGAGATAAACGGTAAAAGGAAAAGTTCAACAATGTCTGGCGTATCAGGATTCTGTGAACGTTAGTTAACTTGTACAACCGAGCGCATGAGGCGAACTAAAGGTATGAAGATTTTCCTTTATCGTTCGGGTATTCTTCTGGCGATCCTCGTTGTCTCTATCACGTATTGCCCAGCGCAAGTCGATCAATCAGAACGAGGCGACGCTCGCAAGCAAGCCAATTTAAAAGTTGATGAGACTATTGCGCGTCTCAGTGCGCTCGCAGCGGATGCGCAAACGTTCGAACCTCCGTTGAGAGCGCACATACAAACAGAAGTTGCGAATCTGGTCTGGAACTTCGATAGAAGTTTTGCTCGCGCGCTCTTTCTAAAGGCCTGGGAAGCCGCAGAATCAGCCGATCGCGAAGCCGGAGAGAAACAGCAAGGCGATGAATCCTCGAATCCGCGTGAAGCGCGAAGGGAGGTCATATCCGCTGTTTGGCAAAGAGATCATGATCTCGGCGAAGAGTTACTTGCGAAGTTGGTCCAACATGACAAAGAAGACAATGAAAGTGCGAATGGTGCTTCTACCGCGCCAGCCAGGAAAGCGTCTGCTGATGAGTTAGAACGACTTAATGTAGCGACACAGTTGCTCCAGAATGGAGATGCAACCGAAGCTGCGAAGTTCGCCGGCGACGTTCTCAATCGAGCAATCATTCCATCGCTCAGGTTTCTCTCTAAACTGCGGGAACAGAACGCGACGGCCGCCGACGAGCTTTATGTTGCACTGCTGGCGCGAGTCGTCGCTGATCCTGCTGCCGATGCCAATACCGTTTCACTACTCTCATCTTATATTTTCGCTCCGTACGTATATGTCACAATCGGCGGCAATGGGTTTCCTCGGATAACGCAAAGCACTGGAGAAACAGCTTCCGCAGTCGTCTCGCCAAAAATTCGTTCGCTGTTCCTCGACTCCGCTGCGCAAGTCCTTTTAAGACCACCTTCCAATCCAACAGCGCAGCGCATGACCTACATGGTTGCTATTCGGCTGCTTCCTATTTTTGAGCAGTTTAATCCGAACCTTGCCACGCAAGTTAAGTCGATGATCGGCGAATTGTCACCGGCCATTCCTTCCGGTTTGAAAAATCCTGAAATGGTCACCAAGTTGAGATCGGGATTAAACAACCCTGATTCCAGCGAAAACATAAGAGACATTCTGAACAGGGCGAAGCAGCTAGCGAATGCATCTGTAAGAAACCAAGCGTACATTCGTGCAGCAATTTTAGCCGCCGAACAGGGAGACCGTAGCGCCACCAGAATTCTTCAGGAAATCGATAACGACGATCTCAGAGATCGTGTGCGGTCGTATGTGTATATGTTATTGGCGAAGCACGCTCTAACCAAAAAAGATCTGGAAACGGCACTCGAATTCGCGCGTTCCGAATCTCTTTCGCCTATCGAACGTGTATGGATCTATACGGAAGCAGTAGACCTGACTAAGACAAAGAACAGCCGTGGAAACGTTACTGATCTCCTCATGCAGGCGGTTACGCTCGCAAGGAAAATGGATTCAGCTGATCCAAATAAGACGCGTGCGTTGACCGGAGTCGCTGTCCAGTTTATGCGTTACAAGCGGGCGCTTGCTGAACAGTATGTAATCGAGGCGGTGTCAGCCGCTAACAAAATCGAGACCTTCGATACCGGCGATAGTGTGTTGGAGATGCGAATCGAAACACCGGTCGGTGATTGGACCACCTTGTACAAAGCGCCGACTTTTAGCCTAAAGCGACTTTTTCGAGACTTAGCTAAAGCGGACTTCTTTCAGGCACTCAACATGTCTGAGAACCTGAAAAGTAAAGAGACGCGATCGGCAGCAACCATTGCTATCGCTGAGACTGTCTTAACCAGGCAGAATGTTCCGGCGCCATAACTCGGTGCGCATCTTGTTTTGTTCCAAAGCTTGAAGTCTGCGGCGTGCTTCATCGGCCCATTGTGACCTGGAATCGTGAGTGAGATATTCACGCCAATGAGTTTCGGCTTGCGAGTTCGCCGTCATCTGTTCTTCACACAGCGCGCGATTGAACAGTGCTTCGAGTGAGTTTGGATTCAGTCCGATCGCCTTGTTGAGATTCTCGAGGGCGCGACCCAACTCTTCCATGCCCTTTCCGGGCTCGGCGCCGTCGCGATCGCGCTTTCCTTTTTCAAGCCATGCTGCGCCGAGGTCGCTGTAGAGTTGCGCGTTGTTTGAGTCAGACTTGATTGCCGCATCAAACTCCTTGATCGCGTTATCAAAATCTCCTTTCGCGAGATGGACCTTGCCAAGAGCGTGGTGGGCTGCGCCGGATGGATTCTTATTGAGCGCGTCGAGAAGTGTTAATTCTGCGCGTCTCAACTCGTTCTGATCTGCTTTTTGCTCGGCTGGGCCTCGCGTCACAACAAACGGCGCATAGTCGAAATTTGAAATGCGGGCTTCAGTCGGACGTTGTTCGCGATACGCGGCATTCAGCGCCAGCAGACCTTTATCGACTTGCGATTGCCGGAAGAATAACTGCCAGGCTGCGAGCGCAAATACAACAACGACGACGGCGAATATCGCAACTCTGGCGGGCGACGAAGAAAGGTTGTGCATCCATCCCTGCGACGCGGGAATGGGCCTGGTTTTCGATTCGACATAACGATCGAAGGTGCTGGCGAAGCGCAGTTGTTCAATCCGCTCGGGAGCGGCCAGAAAGTGTTCTTCAAAATGGGCACGTGCTTCGGGACTGAGCTTTCCGTTCAGATACTCGTCAATGATCTCATCCTCAAGGACCTGCAACTCCTCGAAGAGGTCGTTGTCTGTGAAGACCATTGTTTCAATGGCTTCACATTCGGCCTCATCGCATTGGCCCAGCAGGTATTTTCTGAGTCGGGTTTGAGTTTCGAGATCCAGCTTCATCGTCTAACTCTGAGCGGGTTGGGTAGTGCCCTACTTCGGTTGTGCGATCCACAGATTACACAGATTGATTTATAAAATCTGCGTAATCTGTGGATAAGGATCTTCAATTTAGGTGCACCGCGAGTCGAGCCCTACATTGAGTATGCAAATCCAGCGGAAACCTTTCAGTTTACCGGCAATTGTTCGGTACACTTCTGTACACAGTTTCGCAGCAGCAGTCTAATCCGGTGCGCTCTTATCCTCAGTGCGTTCATAGCGATACCCAATTCGTCCGCGAGAATTTGACGATTGTCGATCTTTACTTTTTTCTCGTCCTGATAGTAACGAAGCACCAGTTGGCGGTTCTCTTCGGGCAGTTTTTGCATGCAACCGTCCAGGCATTGGAACACAGCCTCGTCAACATGACTCATGTCCGGAGGTGTGGGAGGCAATTTCCGGTTTCTGCTTCGCAAATAATCCTTGAAAACTTTTTTCGCGACTCCATAGAAGTAAAGGATAGGATCGCCTTCATAGCCCAGCGCGATCTCACCGATTTTAGTCGTCACTATCGTAATTGTTTGATCGGCCAGGTCCTCAACGTTTTCACAACCGCGGCAGATGAAAAACTTCATGAGGCGCTGGCGAATCATTTCATACTTCTTGCCGGCCTCGTCGCGATTGTCCGCGAGCCAGCTAAGCAGCCGATCGAAGCTCTCTTGCGTAGTGTCCCATTGCTTTTTCATGAAAGGAAAGTCTGGCGCGCGCAGTTTTGCAACCTAAAAACTGAACTTAGTGAATTGTGAACGGCAAAAATAGAGGCCGGCGGCGAGAGAGTAAACACGGCTACGGAAGTTGTCAACGGGTCACCACTCTCGCTCAAACACAGCGAAATCCTGCTCGAGTTGCCACTGAAGCCTGGCCTTGTCGCTGCCAGTTAAGAACTGGCGGCAACTGTTTGACGTGAGTTTCATGTCCTCAACATCGCGCGCACATTGGACCACCGGAGCGAATTTTCGTCCGTCACTCCACAAACTCTCTCCGGCAATGAAGGCATACTGAAGACTGTTGCGCGCGATGGTTTTAAGTTGAACGTATCCGAGGCCCTGGTCCTCAGCGGCTTTCAGAAACTCCATCGAGATCTCCGAACGTGAGACACCTTCATCATCAGTCGCCAGCGCGACCGGCACACCATATTCGAGGTAAGTGGCAAGCGGATGTCGCGCACCGGAGATTCCCAGTATGAGATCGTTACTGGATAGACAAATCTCCACCATCACGTTGCGTCGCGCCATTTCTTTCAAGAGTTCAAACGCGTCGGTCTCGCGCATGATGTCGACACCGTGTCCGATACGTTCGGCTCGAGCAACCATGACTGACTCGCGAATGTGAAACATCAAACCATCGGGCGGTACAAGTCCCGGAGCAAGTTCGCCTGCATGCAATGTAACCTTCGCTCGCGGATAAAGCGGCCGGAGAAACTTCAACATCTGCATGTGCAGCGAGAAGTTTTGCATCGAGTTAAGACCGTCTTCACCTTGCACGAGATTCGTGGCCACGACTTTCGACTGTGGATCGTTCGCGAGTGCAAGACCTGTAACGATCTGCGCGTACACCTGACCGGGTGCGCTGTTGCGCGATACCTGCGCGACGTAGCGGATCGTAACTGAGCAGCCCGGATCCGCTTGCGGTGTACCGCACTTCAGCAGCTGATTCTTTTCCGCCTCCATGGCCTGGAGATTTTTGATTCCGATCGCGGCGGCATTATCGATCCCATTCGCTTTCAGCTTATTGAGAGTTCCCTGGAAATCTCCGTCCCATCCGACTTGTCCTCCGATTTGGCTGGAAACCACGCCCGTCGCAGTGCCGTCCGGAGTCAACATCAGCTCGACATAAGAAACCTTGCCGCGGG
>DATEWS010000704.1:0-2717 GCA_035257785.1 Pyrinomonadaceae bacterium | reverse complement strand
GACCGGTGGCAGCGGTACGGACGCGGACTGCACGAAGATTGTTCCACCGTCACCGCGACCTGGATCGACGAGCACTGCCGCGCCTTCGTCCTGGAAGAAACGGAGTTTCGCATTAGAAAATGCAAACGCGGCGCGGAATTGTGGATTGGCGGCGAAGTTACGATTGCCACCTGGTCTAGGTTCGGGCGCGTCGGCGAGTGTCAGCAGGTCTTTTTCATTGAGGCGCGTGCCTGGCGCTTCGAAGTGCGCGGCGACGTCGCGAAGTGGCGCAGTGAAGACAATCTTTCCGTTAAGCTTGCCTTTGAATTTGTCGAGATCGGCTTCGGTCTTCGCATCGACGTAGACGACATCGGCCGTAAGCGGAGCAGTCAATCCGGGCGACCACGCTTTTGGATATGCAATCACCGGGAACGCGGTCGGCTCAGTTACCTGCGCGGAGAATCTTTTCAAGCTCCAACCGCGACCGAATGGTCCCCACGATTCGAGGTGCGCATTCTGAAGTCCCCACTTCGTCAACTGATCGCGCGTCCAATCGTTGGCGCGCTTCATGCCGGGCGAAGCAGTCAAACGTGGTCCAATGACGTCGCTCAGGTAGCTCAAGGTCTGCATTACCTGCGATCGATTCGTACCTTCGTCTTTGATGCGTTGAATGGGATCGTTTGGATCGGGCGCTGGAGCTTGCGTTTGCTGCTGGGCAAACATAGCGACCGGCGATACGAGCAAGATCAGAAGCAGCACAACGGCTGTAGAACGCCGAAGAATCATGATGGGTCTCCTCGAAAAGAAGTAGGTTGGGAAGGGGATTTTCTCACGCAACGGCGCAACGGCGCAACGAAAGCCGCTGCGTCGTTGCGCCGCTGCGTGAGAAATCTTTAAGCAGGCGAGCGCGAAGGCCGCGTCGCGGGTGGTTTGACGATTGGTTCGGGCGTTTCGTTTGACTTGTAACCGCAGTCTTCGTTTGCGCAGTAGCGGAACGTGCCCTGTTTCTTCGTTGTCTTCTCCAACAGGAACGGAGCGTTACACTGCGGACACGTCTCGAGCACGGGCTTGTCCCAGTAAACGACGTTGCAGTTCGGATACTCCGAACATCCATAGAACGCCTTGCCGCGCTTCGACTTCTTCACCACGATCTCACCCTTACAACCGGGTCGCGGACACGAGACGCCGACAGTCTCCTGCTTGATGTATTTGCACTTCGGATAGTTCGAACACGAAATAAACTCCCCAAACCTTCCGACACGCTTCACCAGTTGCGCGCCGTCAACCGGACACACTTCATCGAGCGGCACCGGCGCGGGCGCAGCGACTCCAGTCTTCCCAATCTTGCGGATGTTGCGACACTCCGGATAACCCGTGCAGCCCAGGAATGGACCAAAGCGCCCGCGCTTCAACTGCATCGGCTTGCCACACAACTCACACGTCTCCGGTTCGGCAGCCTCTTCGCTCGCGACCTGCGGCTCAGACGAATTGCTCGCTCCATCCGAACCAGCAGGTGGCTCAGCATCACGTGTCGCTTCGCAGTTAAGACATTTCAGATATGGACCAAAGCGCCCCCACTTCTGGACCATGCCCGGCGTGTTGCACTTCAAACAAACTTCTTCAGTCGGAACGTTCTTCTCTTTAATGTCTTTGATGTAACGCTGAAATTGTTTCAGGTCACCTTCAAACTTGTCGTAAAACTCACGCAGCGCCTTGGTCCAACGGATCTTCCCTTCCTCAATTTCGTCGAGCTCCTCTTCCATGCGCGCCGTGTAACTCTCGTTGAACAGATCGTCGAAGCCGCCATCGATCAAAAGATCGTTGACGGTCTTGCCGAGCGCCGTCGGATGAAAACGTCCCTGTAGTTTCTCGACGTACTCGCGCTCCTGAATCGTCGACATGATCGCCGCGTACGTTGATGGTCGCCCAATGCCCTTTTCTTCGAGCGCTTTCACGAGCGTCGCTTCGGTGTAACGCGGTGGCGGCTCGGTGAAATGCTGTTCGGACGCGATCGAATTCAGCTTGAGGTCCTCGCCCTTTTCAACGAGGGGCAGACTGCGTTCTGCCTCATCGTCGTCTTCAGTCTTCTCGTCGCGACCTTCCTGGTAGATCTTCAGGAAGCCATCAAACTTCTGCACCGAACCCGTGGCGCGGAAGATGAACCTGCCGGCATCATCTGCGACGCGACGAAGCGCTGCCAGATCAGACGATAGAGTTTCAGTTCTTCAGGCTTGAGATACTGCGCGAGTGAATCAGGCGTTCGCGAAACTTCCGTCGGACGAATCGCTTCGTGTGCGTCCTGTGCGTCCTTCTTCGACCGATAGTAAACAGCTTTTTCAGGAAGATAGTTCGCGCCGTACTGGCGATCGATGTAGTCGCGCACTTCGCCGAGCGCCGCGTCGGAAACACGCGTCGAGTCGGTTCGCATGTAAGTGATGAGACCGACAGAACCTTCCGGCCCAAGTTCGACGCCCTCGTAAAGCTTCTGCGCCAGCATCATCGTTTTCTTAACTGCAAACCCGAGCTTGCGCGAAGCTTCCTGTTGCAGTTTCGACGTGATGAACGGCGGAACCGGATTGCGTTTCCGTTCCTTCGTCGTTACATCGCTGACGACAAACGACTGTTTCTCAGCTTCCGCAACTATCGCTGCTGCTTTAGTGTCATCTTCGATTAAGACTTCGTTCTTCTTGAGCTCTTGATCGAAACCGCTTGTCTTAACGGTTTGATCACCTATCTTC
>DATEWS010000703.1:0-2080 GCA_035257785.1 Pyrinomonadaceae bacterium | reverse complement strand
ATCTCGAGATGCTCCGACTCGCAGCAGAAATCCTCTCACGACTGAACCTGCAATCGCGTTACTGCATCACCATCAACAACGTCGAGATATTCAACGGCGTCGCGTCACAAATGAATTTAACTGCGGCGGCGCGCGAGCAGTTGCGTCGTTTGATCGATACACGCGAAGCGGCTGAGTTGCGGCGATTCCTGGACAACCATGCAAGTCGCGAAGGCGAAGCGTTTTCACAACCAACTCAACTCACCGGCAAGCGCGATGTGATTCAAACTGCACGTCACGTGATTACAAACGAGAGATCAGTCGCGGCAATCGACTCCCTTGAAGAACTCTGGACCGAGATCGAATCGCTCAATCTGCAAAATTCATTTGAGATCGATCTTGGTGATGTTTCCAGTCTTGATTACTACACGGGTTTGAGTCTGAAAATATTTGTGCACGGCGCGGGGACGAGTGTCGGGCGCGGCGGTCGTTACGATGGTCTAACCGGAAGTTTCGGTCGCGCCGAGCCGGCGGTCGGTTTTGTGTTGAATCTCGATGCGCTTACGGAGGTGCTCGGTCGCGAAGGTGGGCAGGCATGATCACGATCGCCATTGCAAAGGGCCGGATGCAGGAGAGTGCGTTGGCGCTGTTGGCGCGCGCCGGCATTCGCCCGTGCGAGAACGCGAACAACTCGCGGCGCCTCGCGCTCACCGATGAAACGGGCCAGTATCGGTTCATCTTTGTGAAGCCTGCGGACGTTCCGGTTTACGTTGAGCATGGGATTGCCGACTGCGGCGTGGTCGGGCGCGATGTGTTGCTTGAGTCGGAAGCGGACCTGTTGTTGCCACTCGATCTCGGCATCGCGCGTTGTCGCATTGTCGTGGCTGCGGCAGATCCGGAAGCGATGACGAGGGTGCAGGGGATGATTCGCGTTGCGACGAAGTATTCGCAGATCGCGAGCGCTCACTTTGGCGCGCGCGGGATTCCGGTCGAGATCATTCAACTTTCGGGCTCGGTAGAACTCGCGCCCGCGCTCGGTCTCGCAGACGTGATCGTCGATCTCGTCGAGACTGGACAGACGTTGCGCGAAAACGGGCTGACGGTTGTTGAAGAGATTGCGGAATCAACTGGGCGACTCGTCGTCAATCGCGCGAGTTATCAATTGAAGGCTGAAGAAGTGTCGCGGTTACTTAACGCGTTAACGCTATGAAGATCGTTCGTCAACATGAGTGTGAAGCGTTGCTGGCCCACCTGGCTGCGCGTTCCGTTGCGCTTGATGCGGAGTTGATGAAACTCGTCGCCTCGATTGTTGATGATGTGCGAGTGCGTGGTGATCGAGCGTTGATTGAGTATGCTGCGCGTTTCGATAAGGTTCGGCTTGAAGAGCTGCGAATCAGTGTGGAGCAGTTGCGAAGCTACGCTGCGAGAATTGACGAGCGTGTCGTAAAGGCGCTGCGAGAAGCGATTCGAAACGTGCGGGCTTTTCACGAGCGCCAGGTTGAAGAGTCGTGGATCATGAATGTGACCCCGGGCATTGAGTTGGGCCAACGTATCACGCCGCTCGAGCGGGTTGGCGTGTACGTGCCGGGAGGAACCGCGGCTTATCCGTCGTCAGTAGTGATGAATGTCGTGCCCGCGCAGGTCGCGGGTGTTGAGCGAATTATCGTGACTACGCCGCCGCGAACTTTGTCGGAGAGTCCGGCGGTGGCGGCGGCCTTGCTTGAGCTAAACGTTACTGAAGTTTACGCGGTTGGCGGGGCACAGGCGATCGCGGCGTTGGCTTTTGGAACTGAGACCGTGCCGCGCGTCGATAAGATAACGGGCCCGGGGAACAAATATGTCGCGGCAGCGAAGAAGCTCGTGTTCGGTGTGGTGGGAATCGATGCGATTGCAGGTCCGACAGAAGTAGTGATCGTTGCGGACGAGACGGCTCGTGCGGAGTTTATTGCCGCGGATCTGTTGGCGCAGGCGGAACACGGGGAGGACGCGTCGGCGATTTTGATTACGACCAGCGAGTCGCTGGCGATGGAAGTTGGGAAGGAAGTGGAAAGACAGATTGCGACATTGCCGCGTCGTGAGATAGCGACAGCGTCGTTGCAGG
>DATEWS010000702.1:0-8091 GCA_035257785.1 Pyrinomonadaceae bacterium | reverse complement strand
CATGTCTCTCCGCGAAATAGCGTCGCAGTTCACCCGGAAACTTTTGCACTTTTGTTAGCACGGGCTTGAACAGATCGCCGGTGACTTTCAAACGTTCGATCGTTTCTTCAGGCGTAAAGAAAAGGGCCTCGGCGTCTTTGCTCTCGAGCGCGTCAGAGACTTCATCCCACTCAACGGGCAGCGAAACGTATGGGCGGTGAGTCTTGGCGCGTAGCGAATAAACGCTCACCGTCGTTTTGTATTCGGCGTTCTGACTCCAGTCGATAAAAACTTTTTTGGTTCGCAATCGCTTCGGCATTTGCCACACGATCAGTTTCGGTTCCTGTTGGGCCAACAACCGCGCGATTCCCTCGGCGAACGGCTGCGTCTCTTCGTAAGTGACCGCGGAGTTCAGGGGCACATAAACTTGAAGGCCTTTCGATCCGGAGACCTTAACGTGCGACTCGAGACCGAGACCCTGAAGCACTTCGCGCAACATCAGCGCCACTCGCGCGGAGTCTAAAATGTTTGCGCCTTCTCCCGGATCACAATCAAACACGACTGCGGTTGGGCGATTGAGATGGGCGGCGGTGTGAAGGAATGGATGAATTTCGAGAGTTGCGAGGTTAGCGACCCAAACGAGCGTGGGCAGATCGTTGATCAGAATGTACTGAATATCAGGGCCAGGTGTTTCGCGGCGAGGCACAGGCGCCGTTTTTACCCAGCCGGGCGTGAACGCGGGCGCGTCCTTTTCATAGAACGCTTCGCCGAAAACTCCCTCGGGAAAACGTTTGAGTGTAACCGGGCGATTTTTTAAGTGCGGGAGTAAGTATTTGGAAACGTTGATGTAGTAATCGATTACCTTCGCCTTAGTGAACCGCGTGCCGGGGTACAGGAGTTTATCGAGGTTCGAGACTTCGATACGCCTGCGGCCAACCGTTACTTGTTCCGTCTTGCGTGCCATGCAGTTGATCCACGTAGGGCTTCGCTACAGATTTGGATCCACAGATGACACTAAGCGAAATTCGGGCCGCAGGCTTGGCGCGGAGAGATTCGAGTTAGACGCCTCGACCGGTCTTTTGTTGAAGCTCTTCGATCCGCTTCGACGCTTCGGCCTTCGTCAGGTTCAGGTCAACTTCTTCACCTGCTTCATCGGCCAACGTTTGAAGATACGAGCGCTGCGCACCGGTTATGTCTTCGTCACCTGTTTTCCAATCATCGGGATCCTTAATCATGTTTGACTGCTGATCACTCATGTTCCTATAACCTCCGAATTTTGAACGCTTGTCCGTATGGTCGCGAGGTCAGGTTACGAAATTGTTTCACAAGTGCAACGTAATTTCGGCAGTAGGCCAGAGACTCGGAGTTGGATACAGTCAGTGCCGTAACGCGACAGCGTCGGATTAATTACGCATATTTATAAGGTACAACCCGACGCTACCGCGTTGCGGTACTGACTGTGTTCAAGAATGATTTTGAGTTTCAGGCAGGGCCCCGGGCCTAGAAAACTGATGCTTTCAGAGTGACGTCAGCATTTTTCCACGCACGTTGAAAGCTCTCTTCAACTTTGCGTGCTTCGGCGGATTTTCCCTGAGCGCGTAAGCTCTGGCTCAAGCCAAATAGTGTCCACCCGTCATTGTGGAAATCTTTCAGATCTTCGCGATAAACCTGCTCAGCTTCCTTTGCTCGACCGGCTTTGAGTAGCGCTGCTCCGAGATACAATCTCATCGACTGTCCCCAGTCCGGAGGCTCGATGTACTTAAGTCCGTCCTGAAGTTTGACAGCGGCTTCGAATGCTTTCACTGCTTCGTCATGTCGACCCCGCGCCAACAGCAGTTCACCTTCAAGTCCTCGCGTCGACAACTCCAAAATCGTCGGCGCTGGATTCGCAGCGGCAAGCAAATCCTGCACAGACGGATTGACACTCGCTGCTCGCAGCGCTTTCAATTCTTCCTCAGCCTTTTCGAAATTTCCCTGGCCCACAAAAGCACTGCCGCGAATGTAATGCCATAGACCATTTAGATAAGCTGATCCATGCGCCGGCGCAGGCTCTGCAAGCACTGCGTCCCACTTGCCAAAGATCTTATTTATCAGCCCTGGCATCGAGGCGCCGCGTTCGATCATACCCATTCCCTGATGCGACTGACCTGCCGCCGTCGCTTTTGCGGCTTCCATTGCCTGTGCGTAATTGCCAGCGTGCGTTGCCGCGTAACGGATAAAGTCCAGCGCGTGCCGTGCATGCGTGCGCGACGACAAACCATAGGTTCCGAGATTCGGAGTCGGGTGATCTCCCCATTCGTTTTGGAAAAACTTGTCGGCTACTACCGATCGCTGATTGCTGGCAATCGCTTTTTCGAAATCTCCTGTTCTGAGATAAATGTGCGAGGGCATGTGGACCATGTGACCAGCCTTCGGCATGAGTGCCTCGAGTCGATCGGCTTGTGGCAATGCGCGCTCAGGATGCGTAGAACTCTCATACAGGTGAATGTAAAGATGGACCGCGCCCGGATGATCCGGATTGAGGGCGAGCATCCGGTCAAGTGTTTGCGCAGCTTCGCGGGTGCCGGGAAGTGGCGAGCCATCGCGATTCCAGTAGGACCACGCCGCATGAGTCATTAACGAGTCTACGTACAGATACGCCGCTTCGAGATCTTTCGGATACTGCTGATGAGTCTTGCGAGCTGCTTCAATGTACTGTGCGTCGCGAAGGTCCCGGTCCAGATATTTGTCGCTGTCGTATCGAACCGACAGAGTTTCGATCAGTGCCCGTTCTATGGGAGTGCACTTCGCCGCGTTGGCGCGTGCAGCGGCGATAGCCTTCCGGCCTTCTTCTTTTGGGTCATCGGGAAATCGCTGAAAACGGCTGTTGGGAATCGGACCAAGCGCGAGTGCAAGGCCCCAATAGAGCATGGGATTATCCGGATCGTGACGCAGACCTTCTTTAAATGATGCTGTTGCTTCGGGAGAGTAGTAGCCGTAAACAAGTCGCAGACCCTGATCAAAAAACTTCTGGGCAAGTTCGGATTTGGTTGAAATTGTCCGGCTGTAACTACCAAGCCCGTCCACCAGCACAGCTAACTTGCCGTCATCTGGTGCACGCTGAGCAGGCAACGACGCCGCAGATAGACTCAGAAGGAGGATAATTACAGTGGATCGACGGAAGATGGTTGCACTCATGCTCGTCTCCAAGGCAAGATTGGGGGCGAGGCGCATTCTATGCCTGCTGGTGCTGTGCTGCAATGAAAGCCGATGCGTAAAAGATTAGTAATCTCGGTGGTCCTGCTTATCGTTTGCCTCATCCTGTACGCGAGGCCCGAACGTGTGCAGCGCGGTGACCAGAGCTTCGATGTGATAACCAGAATTGATGCGGGTGCGAATCGAACGATCACGATCCTGGGGGGCACAGAGCCCTTTGAAATACCTGCCTATTACTTCGAAATCGACGAGGGACAGCAGAAGATCGTTCGGACGTGTTTTCTCCGGTGTTGTCTCGGGGACTCGGGGTTTGAATTAATAACTTCCAGGGATCAGTCAGTTGTCGGACTGGTCTGGAAAGCAAAACCAGATGTGCTGTTGTTTGCCTACGATTTCAATGCCTCGCGAGGCTATGGCACTCCAGGTGACGAGCTTTCCTGCGGACGCGCCCACGACCGCGAACAATTCGCTAGAGACAAATTGCAATCCGAAAATCCGCAACTAAACCTCAAGCTCCGCTAATTAATCCGCCGGAAGACAAAGATGGAATTGCCGACGATGGCTTCGGGTTTCTGTTGTCTGTAGACATCGATGATCTGTTTCTGTTCGTCGGTTAGATCTGCCTCCGTCATATACCAAGTGCCGATTGCGACATACTGCGTTTGAATCGGTTCAGGCTCCTGGTCTTCTTCGGAATTTTCATCCGTGTCGTCATCATCATCATTCTCCCATCGCGGAAAGTCGTCGAGTTGCACTCCGTAATACTTTAGAAACTCGCCGCCCACCATGATGCCCGTAACGCGATTCTGGCCCTGAGCCTTGAGGTATTTCGCGAGCGGCTTTACCTCCTGACCCGTTTCGAGATTCGAATCGGAGAGCTTGTGCCAGGCGCGATCCGGACCGCCCGCGAGTGGATTTGTGTAGGTCAGATAGTTCGGGAAGGTGGAAACAAAGATGGTCAGAAACGTTACGAAAACGAGGCCGGCGAACGCTATTCCGAGCGGTTTGCTGCGTGTAAATGCGAAGTCGATAAGCGTGGAAACGAAACCAGCTCCAGCGATCGCAACGAACGGAAACATCGGCAACAGGTGACGCACCCCGATGTTGAGATGTGAGCTCATTGCGAGAGCCAGATAAAGAGCCGGCGGAAGCAGCGCGTAAAGTAAAACGTAGCGCTTGCGCCTGAGCACCTGAAACAGAGCCCATACAAAACCGCAAATTGAAGTGATGAGAAATGGAATAGTCGTCTTCAACGTGAACACAACTGGAAAGTAGTACCACCAGCCGGTATCTGAGATCTGGCCCAGCAGAAACCCCGGCCGGCCGTCGCGGCTGTCCTGGACCACCATGTCAATGCCATACACGAAATACCGCGGGAGCAACGGCGGAAGCCACGACAGGAATCGCTTGAACGCTTCGCCGCTATTTCCGGTTAAGTAAAACCAACTCGCTATTGTAGAACTCTCGTTCGCATCTATCCGGTCAACATTAAAGGCATAGAAAGCGATTAAGATGACGTACGCGATGACGAACACGGTCGACACGGACAAAACAACTGATGCGAGCGAGGAACGCTTCTGAACGAGTTGCCGGATGGCCCATGCAATCACGATCGTAAACGATATTGGAATGAGAACGACGAGCGAATACTTTGTCACGAGACCGATACCGAATACGGCGCCGAGCACAAGAGCAGTTCGTAGAGAACCTTGAGTTAAGAATCTTTTCAGCGCAATGACGAACAGTAGGAGCGACAGCGAGGCAGCGAGATCGTTTTGAACGACAATCGCGTTGCCGATGATGTTCGGTTCGGTTGCAAGTAAGAATGTCGCGACCAACGCCGCTACTGGTCCAAACAACTCACGCGTAAACCACCAAACAGCCAACAGCAACAACAGCGGAATAATGAGCACCGGCAATCTTCCGTACCACGCGATCTGCTCAAACTGTTGCGCGTTCGTTGCGAAGAACGCCTCCTCGATCTTCACCATCCCATCTTCCGGATCTTCAGGTGTCGTCGCTTGCTGCCACCCCGGCGATTCAAACGGAAAATGCGGATGCAGTTTCCAAACTCCCAAGCCGCTTACCAGTTTGATGAGTGGTGGATGCTCCTGATTCAAGCGGTAATCGCGAGTTAAAAGATAGGAGTAACCCGCCGGTATGTGCATCGAGTCGTCAATGAACAAGCCTTTTTGCGAGAGAAGTAACAGCGCGACAACAAGAAAGGCGACGAGCATTATCGCAACCAGACTTACTTCCACTGATCGGCTTATCTTCACGTCTCAAATGTAGCCACAAAATGGCACAAAAAGCACAAATGACTGTGACATCCCGCTACTATTCAAGAGCGTTCGATGAATAGTTTGGGAAAAGAACGACCGATCGGGCGGATGTTGACACTCGACGCGATGCGCGGCGGAGCCGCGCTTGCGGTTGTGACGTACCACGCACTCGGCGTGGCGCCAAGAACGGCGGTGGGCGGATGGGAAGCGTGGTTGCCGCAGGTCACCAGTTACGTAGTTCACTTCGCGTTTGCCGGCATCTATCTATTCTTTGTTATCTCAGGATTTTGTATTCACCTGTTTTGGGCCAGAGGTCGCGCCTCCGGCGTTCACGAACCTAAAATCGATTTCTTTACTTTCTGGAAACGACGCGTGCGCCGCCTGTATCCGCCTTACTTCGCCGCGCTCGCGCTTTATCTTTGCTACCTCGCGTACAAAACTCCGGTACACGTGACGGGCGCGTACGTGTGGGACGTCGTGCTGCACCTGTTCATGCTGCACAATCTGGACCTGCATACTACCTACACGATCAACGGAGCGTTCTGGACGCTCGCGATCGAAGAACAGTTGTACCTCGCTTATTTCCTGCTGCTTTTCCTGCGTATTCGCTATGGTTGGACCAGGACGTTGGTGTTGTGCTTTTCCGCGCGCGTCGTTTGGTTAGTCATGGGCCACGTTCTGAGCGCGTCGTTTGGCGTTCACATTCCCGTCACCGAAGCAGCCGCGACGAACTGGTTTATCTGGGCGTTAGGCGCGTTGAGTGTTGAGGCAGCCTTAGGAATAACAAAACTGCCGGCCTGGTGTTTCAAACTTTCAGCGGCGGGTCTTGCGCTGGGCTGTGCGATGGGTCTCGCGCAGTTCTTACCAATGCTGGATCAAACAGGTTGGATACACGATATTGGCTGGCTCGTAATGCACCCGGCGTGGGGCGTGGGATTCTTCGTCCTTGTTAACTATGCGGTCGCAGCAGAACAACGGTGGCGACAAAGATCATCACCGGTGCCGCGACTGATCCCGGCGCTCGCATCCGTTGGTCTAATTTCATACTCACTTTACCTGACTCACTCGTTTGTCATCATGCACTGGTATTGGTTCGGCTTCACACGATTTCACATCCTCACGATTTCAGTACTGATAATGACGCCATTGTCCGTCGCGTTTGCGTGGTTGTTCTTCCGTCTATGTGAACGACCATTCATGACCTCGATCGCTACGAGAGCGCGCGCAAAAACAACAACTCCCGCTCTCGCTCGCGAGGTGGCCTAGTAATAACGTCTGGTCAGTAACGCGATAATCGCGACAAAGAGGGCCGAGCCGATAATGGACCACACGATCGGGAAATGAGTCGTGCCGATCTGCACGGCAAAGAGTTCAGGCAGGCCTAAATTCCGTGCGAGCCACATACCTACAACGGCGCCCACAAAACCGAGCGCGATCGACACGAGACAGCCACCGCGTGAAAAACCCGTAATCGCCTGTCCTATCGCTCCACAGATTCCGGCGACCAACAGCAGGATCAAAAGATCGAATAACGTCATACACCTCTCCTTAACCGTTCTTCCGCAAGCCGATCGGCAGCCTCGTTTGTTGTGATCCCTTGTGCTTGCGCGCTTTCGAAAATGCTCAGGATCGTATCGTAGATGCCGTCAACCTTTCTCAACGCGTGCGCTGCGTCCCAACCGAGAAGCTCGATGCAGCCATTCAAGACACCGCCTGCATTAGCAACGTAGTCAGGCGCGTAGAGAATATTTCTTTCGCGGAGCATCTCGCCGTGTCGTTCTTCCGCGAGTTGGTTGTTGGCCGCACCGGCAACGATCTGCACTGCCAGTTCTGCCACGGTTGCATCGTTGATAACGCCACCGAGCGCGCAAGGAGCAAAGATGTCCGCAGGCACATCATAGATCTCGCCTGGTTCGACGTCCTTCGCTGAAAACTCATCAACAACACGCGCGACACTCTCGCTATTAACATCACTGACGATTAGTTTAGCTCCCGATTCGTGCAACAACTTCGCTAAATTGTATCCAACGTGTCCGCAGCCTTGAATGGCAACCGTCACTCCCGAGAGGTCATCGCTGTGCCAGCGAAATTTACTTGACGCTTGAATCGCGCGAAACACGCCACGCGCAGTAAACGGTGAAGGATCGCCTGAGCCGCCGAGCAGACCAGCAACATATTGCGTTTCAAGACGCACGATCTCCATGTCTGCCGGACTCGTACCGACATCTTCAGCTGTGATGTAACGACCCTTCAACGTATCGACGAAACGACCGTGCGCACGCAGCAGCGCTTCGCGATTTGCGGCCTTGTTGTTGCCGATGATGATCGATTTACCGCCGCCGAGTGGCAAACCCGGCAGCGCGTTCTTGTAAGTCATGCCTTGCGACAAACGTAACGCGTCCGTCAGTGCGTCTTCTTCGCTGTCGTAGTGCCAGAATCGTGTTCCGCCGACGGCTGGACCAAGCGCCGTGCTATGAATGGCGATGATGCCGTGGTAGCCGCTTGCCGCATCGTGTCCGATCAGAACCTGTTCGTGATCAGTGTTAGTGATTTTTTCGGTGATTTCCATATTCTTAAATGAGTGGGATCTAGAAAAGTACGATTAACGAACCAGAGTTGTTGCACTTAACTTGGT
>DATEWS010000701.1:0-2732 GCA_035257785.1 Pyrinomonadaceae bacterium | reverse complement strand
CAGCCGATCCCGAAACGCTCAGCCTGCGTGCCACATTGCCGCGCTTTCTCGAAATGGAACGCGAGCATCGCAGCCTGATACTCGCAATGCTGCGACAGGGTCGCGCGCAGAAGGTCGGCACGAGTGGCGCACGTTACAGTCTGTTTCTGTCGTTCGATCGAGGAATGCAGGTGTTGGTCGATGCGCTCGCGAAGATCAACGTAGACATTCGCTTCAACACGCGAGCGGTTGAGTTGAAACACGATGGCTCAACATGGACCATCAAAACCAATAACGGAGAATTCGAAGCGGACAAGATTTGCATCGCGCTGCCCGCGTATGTCGCTGCTACGCTACTGCATGGACAACTGGCTGAGAAGTTGAGGCAGATCAAATACGCTTCGACAGCGACGATCAACTTCGCGTACAGGCGATCGGCGATTACACACCCGCTAAACGGATTCGGCTTTGTCGTGCCTTTTATCGAGAAGAGATCTGTGATCGCGTGTACGTTTAGTAGCGTGAAGTTTTCAGGACGCGCGCCCGAAGGGCATGTGCTGCTGCGCGCGTTCGCAGGCGGAGCGTTACAACCCGATATTTTTGCGCTCGATGAATCGGAGATGGCAGCTCGCGTTGAAGCAGATCTGCGTGCGCTGCTTGGAATCAATGAACCGCCGTTGTTCGTTGAAACTGCAAAGTGGGAGCGCTCGATGCCGCAGTACGAGGTTGGGCATCTGGATCGCGTGAATGAGATCGAGAAACTAGTCAACGAACTTCCCTGCTTAACACTCGCCGGCAACGCCTATCGCGGCGCGGGCATTCCGGATTGTATCCGCAGTGGCGAATCAGCCGCAGATTTTCGTGGGTGAACACGGATCTGATCCGTGTTCACCCGCGAAAATCTGCTGCTAATGTGCTAACGCCTCGACCCACTCAGCATTCCCGCGCATCAACGGCCGGAACGCCTCGCGCGGCACGGTCATCTCGATGTGCATGTTGTCGTCGGTGTTGATCTTCGCGCCCGCAACCGCTGGTCCGAGTTTTGTCTCATCGCAAACAAACCAATCCTTGATCGCGGCTTGGGTCATCCCAATCCTCGCAAGCTCCGCCCGCATAAGTTGATCATCGCAACGGGCCGGCAGTCGATCGATATTCAATGGCTGATTACTCCCCACCAGCAACAGATCCTTGCCCTTACTCATCCCACCAACACGAAACACCAACACATGCGGGAACACACTGTGATACGTCGCCAGCACCGAACGCAAACTCTCCGTGGATAGCTGATAAATCTGCACCCACTGCACAAAAATCCCATCATCATTCAGCCGCGAGCGGCCGAGCTCGAAGAACTCCTGCGTAAACAGGTTTGCCACACCCGGTACCCACGGATGACTCGGCTCACTCACGATCATGTCGTAACGATGCGGAGTCACTCGCAGGAACGTTCGCGCATCGTCGATGACGAGTTTCGCGCGCGGGTCATCGAGCGGACGATTGTTAACGTGCTCGAAAAACCTGGAAGCCTCCACCGTCCTTGGCTCCAACTCAACACACGTCACCGACTTAACCGGCGATTGCAGCATCGACCCAAGCGTGATGCCGGTCGCATAACCAATAACCAGAGCGTTCTCGTTCCTCGGCGCGATAAGTACCGGCAGTTGGCCGAGCATCACCTGCGTCGGCATGTCAAACACACTGTCGGACGCATTGGTGCGACCGTTGATCGCCATCGAAAGCGTGTTCTGATCGCGACGCACTGAAACAGTCGCAGTTGGACCTTCCTCGTACATCAGCAGCTGGTGAACTGGCTGTTGCTGTTCCGGATCACTCTGCTCAGCAGGATCCTCACGCGACTGAGCCAACACTCTCACAAGACTGTCGTAAGCACCGATCGAGAGATCCGCGAGATTCATCGGCGGCGCCACAAGAAAGAGCGCAATAATCAGAAACGGAATCAACCCGATCGCGAGCGCACGTTTCAATGCCGGATCACGCCCAGTCTCAGCAGGACGATACGCAATACACGCAACGACAAGACAGCACGTCGCCGCAAACAAAAGCGTGAAGCGTGTGCTCGTCTTCGGGATCAGAAGAAATCCGGTGATGAACGCGCCCGCGATCGCGCCGATCGTGTTGATTGCATAACTGCGTCCCACGCGTGCGACCGCTCTCGTTTTATCCGCACCCGCCCAGACGAGCACGAGCGGCATCACCATACCCATCAACACCGCCGGCACGAGAATCAAGAGCGTGGCGCAGAAGATTTGCAGTAACAACAGGCCCGCCCACGAAGAGATCTGGAGCTTCAATCCGAAATTGACAAGCAAAGCAGGAATTTTATTCAGCACAAACAGGCTCAAGACGAGACTGATGACTGTGAGCAGTTCAACTATCAAAATCGTTAAGCGCAGCGTTTGAGATCGATCCTTTCGAGCGACCAACCAGGCGCCGAGCGCAAGTCCTATGAGAAACAACGCAACGACGATGCTGAAAGCGTAAGTGCTCGAACCGATGATCATCGTGAGGACGCGTGTCCATGAAACCTGTGTGCTGATCGTTACGAACCCGGAAGCAAGTGCCGCGAACAACCAGAACCGCGAACGACCCACTGATTGCTGAACCTCGAGCTGAGGGTCATCAGTGATGACTGCGGATTCGGTTCGGCGCTGTAAAGAGATCGCGACAACACCAACAAGGACATTCAGCAACGCCGCGAAACCGATCGTCGTCCGTACGCCAACCAGCGGCAG
>DATEWS010000700.1:0-6851 GCA_035257785.1 Pyrinomonadaceae bacterium | reverse complement strand
AAATCAAAAAAAAACGCAGCCCTGGAAAGGGCGTAATATTATTTCGGCCTTTCAGGCCTTGGCGCCTAATTTTTGGTGTAACCAGGGGCGACGCGCTCCGCTTCGCGTCGCGCTTGCCCCTGGCTGTCATATCTCGCGCATTTGGCGCTCCGTTCCGCCATAAGTCGAGGGAAACGCCTCTTCCCTTCACTTGCGAACGTGCGGTTGCCATCCACGTCTCGTAGTCTGTGCCCGTGCCGCCGGCGAGTTTCGGATCGGCATTACTGAAGCCCGGCTCCTGATTCGGATCAGCCAAACCACCAACGGGAACATCGCCTCCGCGATTGAAGAAGGTGTTATCGCGATGATTGAAGCCGTCGATCTTCACGCCCGCGCCAGTCACCTGGTAGAGCATCGTTTCGTCAACGACGCCAGACAGTATGAAGATGTTGTTTTGCAAAACGAGATTCTCTGATCGCGTTAAGCGTACCGTACCGCCGCAAGCACGCGCTGGACTGTCAACCTCGTTGCCCGGACGAATCAACAACACCCCGCGCTCGCCAATACCGACGAAAGTGTTGTTCTCGATGACCGCATTTTTAGCGGCCCAGATGGCAATCGGCTCAACCGGTCGTTCACCCGGTCGAGTGGAAACCACGAGATTGTTTCTCGCAGTCATGTCGTACGATTCGTACTTGACGAACGAACACGGATCACCAAAGCGCCCGTCGATGAATAGATTTGGATCCGTCGAGCCGCCGGAGAATGCCGCTCCCGAGTTGTCAACAAACACATTCGCCTCGATCAGGACGCGACTTGCTCCGCCTTTCGACACTACGCCACGATGACAATGGCGAATCAGATTGCGGCGCACGACGACGTCATCCGTGCAAGGCAGATCGATCGCCGGTTTACGTTGATAGTTCTTGCCGTCGAACAGCTCGTTGTCTTCGATCGTGATGTGATGTGACTGGTTGAACTTGATCAGGTAGAGACGGTCGTCGTCCTGAAGCGGATCGTAGGCGGAGGTGCAACCTCCCGGCGGACATGGGTAATGAACTTTGCAATTTCGAATAGTTATGTAACTGGTCCAAAGATTGCGGTCGTACCACGCCACTGTATAACCACCCGGAGGATCGTTTGTCTTTACGTGATTGAAGGTGTCCTCTGGTTCATAAACACTATCGCCGTGAATTCCGTTTCGCCGCGGATTCAATTTCTTGCCTGCGTCATCGCGATAGTAAGGATTCGGAATAATGTCGAAGCCGTCGATCACGATGCCCTGCGCGAGATGGAAACGAATGTGGTCGATGATTACGCCGTGCTTTGATTCGGCGCGAATGGTGAGTGGGTGGTTTCGATCGTAGCGATAAATGCCGGTTGCATCCGGCCGAGTTGTTAAAGCCGGACGCGGATCACTCTTTTCCAATTCATCAGCGAGCGTGAGTGTTAAGTGAAGTCCGCCCCAGCGAGCTTGCGCACCCGCTTTGCGATAGTCGCCGTTCTTCGCAACGATCGTATCTCCGCTCGTAACGTGTTGAAGCGCTACTCGCCAGGATGTGAACGGACGTTCATAACTCCCGTCGGCTTTATTCGGACTTGCCGCAAGCAGATCCACATACACCGTCTTAGCGGAGACGTTTACGGCGCACAAAATGAGCGCCACTAAACATGAGCCTCTCAGTGTCGCGCTCATTTGCTTTCGTTTTCGCTCTCCGCTCGCTCCCACACGCCGTTGAGCATCACGCGCTTGATGCGGCGCATGTTGCTGATGTCCTTTAACGGATCGCCGTCAACGAGAACGAGGTCCGCGAGCTTGCCTGTTTCTATGCTTCCCAGACGATCTGAGACATGGAAGTAACGTGCGTTTTCCATCGTTCCGGCGACGAGGGCCTGCATTGGAGTCAGCCCTGACTCGACGAGTAATTCCAGCTCGCGTTGATACGCCCAACCTCTTTTTGCATGCGGGACGTCCGAATGTGAGCCGACGACGATCTTCGCGCCAGCCTTGTTCGCCAAACCTACAAACGCTTCCATCTGCTTGAAACCGTGTACATGAACGTCGGTCGTGTCTTTGTCTCCGCGTTGTCGTTCGAAAACCGCAAGCGTGGGCGACACGACCACGCCACGATCCACTATCAACTTGAAGAGCGCTGCGGCTTGAGGTGTATTCAGGTTGATCGCGTTCCAAACCTGGTAACGTCCTTCGCGTCGCGCGTTGTTGTCGGCCAATACTGCCTGTCGATACTTTTCGGCATCTCTGAGCGGTAAAAGGGCGGTGCCAAACGACGTAGCGTGCTCGATGCCGTCGATGCCGGCGCGAATGGCGTCGCGTGCGTCAATGATCTCGAGATGGCCCATGACGGGGACGCCACGCGCATGCGCAGTTTCAATTGCGACCTTAATCAACGCGAGTGGCAGACGGAAGTAAACCTTGATCGCCGAAGCGCCGTCGTCAACAAATCGATTTACTGCGAGCCGCGTTTCTTCTGCGTCGCGAACGATAAACGAATCGGCGGGATAAGCGGGGGGTGGTGAATCCAGATGCGGTCCACACAAAAACAGGCGCGGCACCGGAGCTGACGCGTTGCGCGCTGCGTCGTACGCTTCGATCCATTGACCGGGATCGCGGAGTGACGTTACGCCGTGCGAGAGATAGAGCGCGGGCAACGGATCGTCGCCGTCGATGTGAAAGTGAGAATCAATTAGCCCCGGCACAAGTGTGAGCCCTTTTGCGTCTACGACTTCTGCGCCGGCAGGCACCTTCACCGCACCCCGTTTGCCGACCGCAACGATCTGCTCGCCGCGAATGACGACCGTCGAGTCGGAAATGACTGGTCCACCGGTGCCGTCGATCAGTGTTGCGCCGACGATTGCGATCACGGACGTTGCCGGAGGTCGCGCAACTCTATTGACCTCGCGAAGCTGCGCACTTGCAGAGGCACAGATAATAACGATAAGTACGGTCGTAAGAAGATTTTTCATGAAATTAAAATCAAGCTTGGAAACAGTCAGTACCACCTCGCGGCAGCGTGTGGGTCTGCACACATCCCAAAGTGTCAGGCAATAACCGACCCTACCGCGAGGTGGTACTGATCCGGTCCAACAACATTTCCATTAACGACCGGCCAGCAGTCGCAGCCGCAGTCGTCCGTCTTTCTGTCCTTTAAATGGTACATACAACACGCCCGACTCGTTGGCGCTGGCGAAGTACGTTCCCGCGGGAACGCCGTTGAACAGGCCACCACGCCAGTTCGCACGGCCGCCGGTCATTTGCAATTCGTATTTTGCGTGTGGCTTCAAACCGCTGATGAGCAGGTTCGCTGTTTCAACATCGGGAATCGTTGCTTCACCTTCAGTGACGAGACCTTCGCCACTCGCAAACAACACAACCGTGCCGCCTTCGATAAGCGCGCCGATCAGATTTGAACCGTCAACCAATTCGACTTTTGGTTTGCGCGGATCGCCCTTGTCGCCGATTTCGAGTACGTGAAGAAAAAAGTCTTCCTTCGCCGGGCGCGTTGGTGAAACCTCCACGCGCCATGCGGCTGGCACAACCGCGCGCGTGTTCGAAGGCAACAACTTCTCAAAATCATCGCCCCAGAACGTCTTCCACATTTTTCGCAGATACGGATCTGTGGGCAGTGGACCACCGGCCGGAGGATCGAGCGGCCAGTTTTTTCCAGAACCCCACGCGCCACCGAACTCGTCGCCAGGCGTCCAAAACTCCCAGCCGTTGCCGCCACGCGTGACCAGTTCTCGATCGCGCGGAAGCAAAGAATGCACTCGCAACCGGCCACCGCCATCTTGATAAACGAACGTCGAGGAGTTTGGGTACGCAGTGCCACCGTGGCCAATATCTTTTGACTTGTCCGAATCGACAACGGGCTCTCCCACGCCGTGCAGTAACCACACCTTTTTCAGATTGGGATCCGTGGTTCGGACTCGATCGAAAACAACGAGCACATTATTCCCGGGCGTGTACGCCACCTCGCGCGTGAACCGTTCCATCTTTGAAGGCTGATACGCGTTCGTCGCATTGCCACGCGCGTACACGTACGAACCATCGTGGATGTCAGTTACTTCCATATTACCGGTGGCCCACAAGTCACGGGTTCGCTCGAAGTCATCGCGACTGCGGACCGTGTTCCAGTAACGCGACGAGTCCATTCGCTGGCCGCCGTCATTTGCCGCCGGCCACAGATTCTCAGCCCAGAAAAACTTCTCGCCCGTCTGATAAACCAGCATTGAGTTATGCGCGATGGTGCGCCGGTAGTAGTTGAGGTAATGAGGGCTTTCAGTATCTGTGTAGTCGGCACCGCTCTCGGTTGCAAGGTATCCTTTGTGATAGATGACGAAGTGATTCTGATCGAGATGGTCGTGTTTCGCGAGATATGGACCAGAGTTAAATTGGATCCACGTGGAATCAGGGCCAAAACCGTCGCGCATGATCAAGTGACCGATGCCACGAAAGAAATACGCGCGTGGAATCTCTGCGCGGGTGCTATCTGCGGGATTTCGTGGAGTTACATTTGGATCGTCCCAGAGAAACTGCGTTATCGCGACGCGCCACTTTGGTTGCGCAGGCCAACCACTCTTGCGCAGGAACCACGCAGCGTACGGATCCTTGAAACGATTGATTGCATAACCAAAACAGATGTTGTCTTCCCACTGGAGATAGGGAAACTCGTTGTCGTCGTCACGAGCAGTAGTCCCGTCGGGCAAAACTTTGTAGAGATACGTATCCGTATAATGCTGAAACAGCGTGTAGCGCAGCGCGGGATCACTATTTTCCGTAGTGCGCAACAACTCCGCCATCATCGCGAGCGGCGCAAACGTGATGCGCTGGTAATCCATCGATTCGTGATAGCCGCCGTCGGGTGTGATGAAGTTTGTGAGATCGAGAATGTGATCGAGTACCGCGCGCGCGTGTTTTCGCAACGGTGCGGCCTGCGCTTCGACCGACGGATGCCCCTCGATCGCCGTCAACGCGAAAAGCGCAAGCGTTAAGTAGCGTGTGGTGTAGTTGTGAAAACTGGCGAGCTCAGCGTCTTTCAACGACTGGTCCTGCAACATCTTTTCCGCCGCATGCAAGAGCTCGGCAGCCACGCGATCTTTGAGTTGGCTGTCAAAACCCGGATAGTTGTAAAGCCAATCAAACGTCAGCGACCATTTGACATACTCAGGATACGTGCGCGAACCAACCTGTTCGGGTGGGTGCGTGTCGCGCAGTTTTTGCAACGCGCGTTTCGCAAACGATTCGTCTCCGGTGAGGAGATACGTCAACGCCCAGCCATCCATTTCGTCAGGTGGGCGCGCGCCTGCTTCGTAACGCGCGCGTAGAACTTTGAATCCGGTAAGTGGATCGTTTTCACCAATCAACATGCGCGGGTGCTTCGGCGAAGTAACCTGGACCACGTGTGAGTGGAGAGCAGCGCGGTATGCGTTGCCGCGCGCGCCCGCCAGGTATTTCAACCACTCCTTCGCCATTAACCGGTGATAAGGCTCGGTCATGTGAATCCCGTCCAGACAAATGAACTTCGCCCGCTCGGGTGAGTTTGCGAGCAACTGGCCGACCTCGATTACCTCGATACCACTCTCTTCCGCGCTCTTGCGTGCCCGCTCGACAGTGCCTGGAGTGACAGCCGCCGGATCGTGTACTTCGTCAAACATGTAAGTCTTGATCCCTGCCGCACGCAGTCCCTGGCCCATCTGTTTCAGCGACGCATAATCTTCATCAGTTCGCGTCATCACCACGAACAACACTTTGTCAGGTTTCCACGCGAGTACGTCCTGATAAAACCGCTTCTGCGCCCGCGATGCAGTTAAACCTCCGGCGGCATACTGCTTGAACTCAACCTTCGGATTTTCACGTCGAAACACATCGATCACGATCGGCACAAAACTGGACGGCGACGACCAGTGCAGACCCATCGTGAATGAATGACCGACAACAGCAATTTTTTGCGCGGGCATCGCGCGCAAGTTTGGTTCGAGACGTTTTATTTCAGGCTCCCGCAACAACTCCTCCGCCAGCACGCGCTCGTCACGAATGTGCAGGTTCTTCTCGCCCCAATTCCAGATCTTTCTGCCGGCGATTTGCCACTCCGCGGCGCTGGTTCCGACAGGTGCTTCGCATGATTGCCCTTCGAGCTTGCGACCGACGGCGAGCAGGTCGGCATCCGTTCCCGGTAAGTTGAGTTGGCCCACGTACACCGGCAAACCGAGCCCGATGTAAAAGGCAAACTCTTCTTGCAGTCGATCGCCGTCGCGTTCAACTTCCAGCACGGTTTGATAGAGACTGGCGATGGTTCGAATTTTTAGGTCGCTGGCCTTCGTGTTCTGCCGCAGGTAGTTCGTGAAGACGTTGACCGGCGCGTTGTCAGGAATCTTTAGCCCGGAACTGAGAATTGGTTGCAGGTCCTCTGCAGGATTAAATGTGCTTTCACGATCCTGAACCCAAAGGCGCAACTGTTTGCTATCCGATTTGAGTAACTTTGCCTGGTGTTCTGAGAGTGCGTTGAGTGCTTGATCGGAGAGACTGCCGGCGGAAAAACATGCCTGGCCTTTTCCCGAGCTCTTCGCGAGTAAGACTTGAAACGCGTGAACAGCGATGATGTTGGCTTCGACGAGTTGGGCCAATCGTGCTTCCGTGGTTTCAGTTCGCGCTGCTTTCTGCGGTTGAATTGATTGGGTGGCGGCGAAAGTTGCGAGCAGCGCGGCGCCGGCGGTGCGGAATATGAAAGCGAGTGGGAAGCGCCAGCGCCGAAGGCGCGCAATATTAAAGCCAGGGGCATGCGCGAAGCGAAGCGCAGCGCGTCGCCCCTGGGTAACAAAGTTGAACCCACGCTGCAGCCCTGAAAGGGCGACAT
>DATEWS010000699.1:0-6575 GCA_035257785.1 Pyrinomonadaceae bacterium | reverse complement strand
GAAAACGACATCACGAGCGTCGGCATCGTTGCCGATCCGGATTATCTGCTGAAGAACCGTGGACAGGATCTCGCGAAGATCTTTAACGAAGAGATTGAGAAGTGTGAGTCAGTTCGAAGGCGTGTCGCTGAAGGCACTCGCGTCGACAAGATCTATTCGATCCTCGACTACTCGTATCGCTCCAAGCAGAACGCGGGTAATGGTTTCATTCTCATCGGCGACGCGTACGGTTTTCTCGATCCGATCTACTCGTCGGGAGTGTTGCTGGCGTTGAAGATGGCCGAGCTCGCCGCGGACGCCATTCACGATGCTTTCAATCACGACGACTTTTCCGCCGCGCGACTCGGTCAGTACCAGACGAAACTCGACCGCGGTATCGAGTCGATGCGCAAACTCGTCTACGCGTTTTACAACGACGGCTTCAGCTTCTCAGGCTTCCTGCGCAAGTATCCTGAGGAGCGCGTCCACATCATCAACCTCTTGATAGGCGACGTGTTCAAGGAAGGCGTGGATCAGGTTTATGGTCCAATGTCCGAGTTCGCCGAAATCCCGCCACCACTGTACGAGCAGGTTGACGGCACGATGGTCCCGCACGCTCCGACGCCCGAGGAATCCGAGTTGCTGCTATCGGCGAAGTACACATTCTTCGACGACAGACAGCAGCCACAGGTAAACACGGACACTGCGGATTAGTTTCTTGTTTGCGCTCGGTTAGCGTGGTATCGTTTCAGAGTGAAAACTCTTGCTGAAATAGAAGCCGCAGTCGAGTCGCTGCCAAAGGATAAACAAGAAGAACTACTTCGCTTTATCGAAGGGCGTTTGCGTAATGGGGGTGAGCCTCATTCTCACGACACCACCTTTGGCCGCAGCAAGCGCGGGTTTCCGATATCCAACGGTCGTATGCCTTTTACATCAGCAGACGTAAGCCTCATTGAATCTGATTGACGCCTGTGTAATGTGGTTGCTTGATGGAAATCTCTTAGTTGCGCTCGCGATTAATACTCACGAATTTCACCATAGAGCTCAGCGCTGGTTTGATTCGCAAATAGAGCCGTTCGCAACGTGCGCGATCACGGAAGGCACGCTACTTCGTGTCCATATGAAAGTTGCGCAGGATACCAGTGCCGCTGCTGCATGGTCAATTCTTGAAGCTATTCACAATATGCCAGAGCACATTTTCTGGAATGACAGTTTCAGTTATCGGGAAATTGCTTTCGCAAATATAGGCGGATCTAAGCAGGTCACTGATGCGTGGTTGGCGGAATTAGCTCGTCGTAATAGCGGACAACTGGCTACTCTAGATGTTGCACTCGCCGCTTTGCACTCAGATGTTGCTTTCCTCGTCCCCGCATAATCAAAACAACAGCTTCAACCCAAATTGAACGTGGCGGGGGTCGCGGGCGGAGGTGATCCGGCCGAAGGTCGGGGAACCAAGGAAGTTGTCCGGGAGGTTGAAGTTTGGGTGGTTGAAGAGGTTGAAGGCCTCCGCCCGGAATTGTAAGTTCACGCGCTCCGAAAAGCGTGTGTTCTTTACGAGCGACGCGTTCACACTCTGAAATCCAGGTCCCTCCAGAATATTCCTTCCCGCATCGCCGAAAGTTCCCGGAGCAGGGAAGGCAAACGCCGCTGTGTTGAACCACTGTGACGTGGTAGGATTCGACAACTCCGGATTGCCAACGCGGTTCGGTCGATCGTTTGCTCCAAACCCGAGAATCGATCGTCCCGTGCCGCTGTTGTCGATATCCGAAAGCAGCGCGACTGTGAATGGCCTGCCGGTCTGAAGCGTCACGATGCCAAACGTTTCCCAACCGTTTACGAGTTTTCCGGCAAATCCGTCTGCATGTCTGAACGGCAGTTCGTACGAATAACTCACCGATAAGCGATGACTGACATCGAAGTTCGAACGCCCGCGTTCGGCGGCGACGTTGTAACTATTCTGCGGGAAGTTTGGATCTCCGGCGCTACTAAAGAAGTTTGACGCATCGTCAATCGACTTGGACCACGTGTAAGACGCGAGCGCCGAGAAACCACGCGTGAGGCGTTGCTGGAAACGCATCTGGAGCGCGTCGTAATTTGAATTCGCGCGCGACTCGAGCAGGTCGATGTCGTCAAAACGCGGATCGGGACGCGGCACGAACGGCAGTCCAGGGGGCAACACGCTTGGTTGCGGTTGGTTGATGTCGCGAGCTGTTAAGAGCTTCGTTCCTTTCGAGCCGACGTAAGCGACCTCAACAACAGTCTTGTCGCCAAACTGGCGTTCGACGTTGAAATTCCAGTGCTGCATATAGCCAGTGCGCAGGTCGCGTTGGATTGCGAGCGCCGAATCCGGCAACGGGAACGGGAAGAATGCTGGAAACGGATTGCTCAGCGTGAGCGGCAAGCCCGGAAACGGGAAGAAGATGTTGTTGTCGAAGAACGGCGAGTTGAAGTAAAGCGCTTCAGCCGGAGCGAGCGGCGATTGGTCGTAATAGACGCCGTAGCCACCGCGCAGCACGGTCTTCTCAGTGATGGACCATGCAAACCCAACACGCGGCGCGAAGTTGTTTCTGTCCGGATCGAAACCACTACGCGGAACGCCATTCGTGCCGACAGGCACGAGGCTGCGCGTAACTACGTCGTAAATGTTGGCACGATCCTGGGCGTCAACTGGTGGCGAGTTGTATTCATACCGCAGACCGGCGTTCAGCGTAAGACGTGGCGTGACGCGATAACTGTCGTTGACGAAAAAGTTGTAACTCTCGGTACGAATCTGCTGCGGGTTATCGACGCGCGCGACGCTCGTCAAAAGTGGGAAACCGAGTAGAAGATCTCCGAGCGCGTTGTTAGTGAGTGTTAAGAAGGGCGAGAACTGTAGCCGCCCGCGCGACTCAACATCACGAAACGCATTCTGTTGCGAGAATCGCAAATCAGCGCCGAATTTAATCAGGTGATTGCCGTAAACGTAGCTTGAGTTGTTCAGAAACTGGTAAACGTTTGTGACACTGTCCTGCGGGTTATTGCCTTCGTCGCCGAGGGGCGAGAAGCCGGTGATCGTGATGAAGCTGAGACCGAGATCACGTTCGCGCGACGAGATAGTAGGCAAGCCGACCTGCGAATTGAGCACACTCGCTTCTTGATTTACAGACGACGCAACGCGACTAAACGCTACACGACTCTCATTGACAAGGTTTGGCGTAACTAAGAACGTCAGCGCGGCCATGGCGTTCTGACTGCGGCGCTTCACCGTGTCACCAAATCCGGGAACAAGCGAAAAAGATGGGCCAGTAAAAGGTTCAAACAGATCGCGATCGCCGAAACTGTATCTAAAGACGAGATCGGCGCGATCGTTCAGATGATGATCGATGCGGGCGTCGAAGCTGTCGTTATCGTCACGCAAAATCGGTGACGAGACGAAGTTTTGAAAGGGCACGTTGCGATTCGGCAACGGATAGAGCGCTGCGATCGCGCGGCCGACCGGATGGATGAAAAAGTCCGGAATGACGCCGTTGTCGAAAGGCATGCCGGTGAATGGATTAGTCGGCACTCCAAACAGACTCTGCGAGAAGTTGCCGGCGCGCTCGAGAGCGGTCGGCACGTTTGTGATGCGCGTGATGCCTTCACGCGAACGTGTGCCTTCGTAGTCAGCAAAGAAGAACGTGCGATTGCGGCTGATTGGACCACCGAGCGAGCCGCCAAACTGGTTGCGAATATACTTCGGTTTCGGCTCTGAAGCCGGCGCGAAGAAATTGCGCGCATCGAGCGCAGCGTTGCGAAGAAATTCGAATGCAGAACCGTGAAAATCATTTGAACCGGAATTAAGAATCACGTTGACCTGCGCGCCTGGATTGCGACCAAACGACGCATCGTAAGTGCTGGTCAACATCTCAAACTCACGAATCGCTTCGACTGACGGGCGCACGCCGAAAGTGTTGAGTTTCGGATCGACGTTGTAAACGCCATCGAGCAGGAAGTTGTTGGCGTCCTCGCGCGCGCCGTTAACGCTGAACGCGAAATCACCACGAACCGAACCGGCTGAACCCGGAGCTGGCGGTACGGCGCCCGGCACCAGCAAACTCAGTTCATAAAAATTTCGTCCGTCAAGCGGCAGGCCAGTGACCTGACGGTTTTCGATCACGGTTCCGAGTGCGGGCGAATCTTTTTTTAGTGCAGCATCATCGGTGGAGTTAATGTCGATGGTGTCAGGCCCGGCAGGAATTAGTGAGGCGTCCAGCCGCCGCTCCTGGTTCACCAGCAGTTCGATTTGTTCACCGTAGCTCGCAAAACCAACCATCTCGACTTTCACCCGGTATAGACCAGCGACCAGCGATGAGATCGCGTACTCACCATTATCGTCACTCGAAATCGTGCGAACTTCGTCGGTAGCGAGGTTCGTCACAGTGATCTTTGCTCCGGGAATCGCGGCACGGTCCGAATCGTATATCGTGCCTCGCAACGAGGCGCGATGTGTTTGCGCTGAAACGACGGTCGACACCAGCAGGTACAGACCAACTAACAAGAGGGTTCGAAAGTGCGACTTCAAGATTCACGGCTCCCCGTTCGAGATTTTGGATGGACTACAAAACTGCGTGTTCCGCAGAACTTAACAAATCAGTTGCTACTATGTCTAAGCCTCAGATGTTAGAATGCGCGGAACTCAAAGGACGTAGACATTACGGCGGAAGCCGGTTTTGAGTTTCAGTTTTGCTCCAAAAGTTGATGGCCACAAAGCAGCACAAAAGTCACAAAAAATGAAACAGGATCTCTTTGTGGCCTTTGTGCTTTTTTGTGGCTTACATTCTTAACTTTGGAGGTCCTAATGCTCTGGATCATTTTTGCACTTGGCGCCGCGCTCTCCTGGGGTCTTTATGGTCCTGCTTTGCATCGCGGACAAGTAGCGCTTGGCGGCAATCCGATGCGCGCGCTATTGTGTGTCGGCGTTGCTTACTTTCTCATCGGCGTGTTGGTCCCGGTCGCCAGTCTTTCTGCACAAGGCGAGCTCAGCGGCTTCACGATGAAAGGCTCGCTCGGCGCCGTTATCGGTGGCGCACTCGGCGCGGTCGGTGCGATTTGCATTATCTTCGCGTTCAGATCCGGTGGGTTGCCGACCTACGTGATGCCGCTGGTGTTCGCGGGAGCGCCGCTCGTTAACGTGTTGTACTCGATGTGGCTTCATCCGCCGAAGACTTCACCGAATCCGTTGCTCTATGTTGGGTTTGTTTTGGCTGCTCTCGGGGGGGGCTTGGTGCTTTACTTCAAGCCATCGTCGTAAGCATTCGGGTTCTTCGTGTCTCCCCGGATTGAAAAGAGTTTTACACACGAAGGAGGTCAGAATGAAAATCAGGGTATTCGCGCTGGCAACGGTGGCCGCGTTCGTGTTGGTCCAACAGGCCACTGCGCAGCAGGCTGCTGACTGGCCGCAGTGGCGTGGTCCAAATCGCGACGGCATCTCGAAAGAGACGGGATTACTGAAACAATGGCCCGCGGAAGGTCCGCCGCTTGTTTGGAAAGCGAGTGGCGCCGGACGTGGTTACTCGTCGTTTTCCATTTCCAACGGCAAGCTTTATACGATGGGACTGCGCGGCGATCGCGAGTTTGTCATCGCGTTTGATATTGCGACCGGAAAAGAAGCATGGGCCACTGCGCACGGCTCGGCTTTTCACAACGACCGTGGCGATGGCCCAAGAGGCACGCCCACTATTGACGGCGATCGTCTTTACGCGCTGGGCGGCAACGGCGATCTTTCCGCGCTCGACGCGCGCACGGGCAAGATCATCTGGTCCAAGAATGTGCTGCGCGAATTTGGTGGCTCGAATATCCAGTGGGGAATTAGCGAGTCGCCCCTCGTGTTGGGGAACAAAGTGCTGGTGAACGCTGGTGGACCCGGCGCTTCCATGGTTGCCCTCAACAAGACTGACGGTTCTGTAATCTGGAAGAGCCAGAGTGACGAGCCCGGTTATTCGTCGGCCATACCCGTAGATATCAACGGCAACACGCAGGTCGTCTTCTTCACCGCGCAACGCGCCGTGGGACTAGATGCACGTGACGGGCGTCTGTTATGGGAATACAGCAAGCCGTCAAATAATGTTGCTAACGTGGCGACACCGATCGTGCGCGCGAACAGGATCTTCATCTCGTCTGACTACGGAACGGGTGGCGGCGTCGTTGAGATCAAGCCCGACAACAAGGCGCAGGAGATCTATTTCACGAAGGACATGCGCAATCATCACAGTAGTTCGGTCCTTATCGGGGATTACCTGTATGGGTTTTCGAGTTCGATCCTGACAGCGATGAAGTTTGACACTGGTGAGATTGCTTGGCACGACCGCAGTGTTGGCAAAGGCTCCCTCGTCTATGCTGACGGCAATCTGTATTGCTTGAGTGAGAATGGTGTGGTCGGACTCGTCGAAGCGACGCCGACAGGCTACAAGGAAAAGGGACGTTTCCGGATACAGCAGGGAAATCTGCCGACGTGGGCGCATCCCGTTGTTGCGGGCGGAAGATTGTACCTGCGCGATCAGGACACGATCTACGCCTACGACGTCCGCGGTAAGTAATTATCTCTGCGGTTCTCTGCGGCTCTCTGCGATCTCTGCGTT
>DATEWS010000698.1:0-14255 GCA_035257785.1 Pyrinomonadaceae bacterium | reverse complement strand
ATTAAATTAGCGCGTGAGCCCTGAAAAGGGCGAAATACGGTGTGCGTTATTTCGGCCTTTCAGGCCTCGGTCGCTCTTTTTAAATGGCCTGAACCAGGGGCGACGCGCTTCGCGCTTGCCCCTGGCTATTATATTTCGCGCCGTTGGCGCTCTTTACTCGTATCGCAATGCACTTAACGGATCGATTCGCATCGCGCGGCGGGCTGGTAGGTAACACGCCAATAGCGACACGATTACCAGCAACACCGAGATGGTCGCAAACGTCGTTATGTCAACTGCCGCAACTCCAAACAGCAGCCCTGACAATAAACGCGTCAACGCAAACGCGGCTGCCAGCCCCAGAACCACACCAACCATCGTCAACCAGAAACCTTGTTTCAAAATAAGCAGCAACACCTGTCGCGGTTGCGCGCCGATTGCGAGTCGCAACCCGATCTCGCGCGTTCGCAACGCGACTGAATAGTTCATCACACCAAATATCCCGACTGCCGAAAGCAGTGTCGCGAGTCCCGCAAACAAACCCAACAAAAGCGTATTGAAACGTGAACGAGCAACCCATTCCGACATGACCTGGTTCATCGTGCGCACGCTCGAAACCGGTTGATTCGGTTCGAGCGAACGAATCTCGCGTTGCACTGCCGGAGCAATCGCAGACGGTTCACCATCGGTCCTAATCACGAGCGTCATGAAGGCGTAAGTCAGATCCGGATGTGGAAAATAAACTGCCGGCGGTGACGCATCAATCAGACTGTCGTATCTCACGTTCCCGACGACGCCTATGATCTCCGCCGGTTGAGGCGTGTCAAACATCAGTACGTCGAGTCGCTGTCCGAGTGGCTCTTGTCGGGCGAAGTAAGTCCGCGCGAGTGCTTCGTTGATCAGGATCACGTGCCGCTGTTCTCTTTGTTCGACGTCCGAGAAGTTGCGCCCGCGCAGGAGCGGAATACCCAGGGTTTGGAAGTAGCCCGCATCAGCAACGCGCACGTCACAGGTTGGACCTTGACCCGGTGGTGGCTCGGGCCACCCGACGACTTTGAAACCAGTCGCCGAACCCAGCCCGCCATACAACGGCAGGAAATTGACCATGCCCGCCGAACGAACGGTTGGAAGATGACGAACACGATCGAGTACCTGGCCGAAAAAATTTACGAACTGAGAGTCTTCTTTGTAACGCGAATCCGAAACCCTGATGACCATGGTCAAAACGTTGTCAGTGTCGAAACCACGATCGACCTGTTGCAGGCGTATGAAGCTCTTAATCAGCAATCCTGCACTCGCAAGCAGTACAACTGCGAGCGCGATTTCCGAAACAACAAGCGCGCTTCGCAAACGACGATTGCCACTCGCCTGGGCCGACTCCGACTTGCCGCCTTCTTTCAGCGAGTCGTTTAGATTGAGTCGCGACACATGCAACGCCGGCGCGAGTCCGAAGATGATTCCAGTCAACACTGAAACGCCGAGCGTCCACAAGAGCACGGTAAAATTCAGCCCAACACTTTGCAGGCTGACGAGATCTTTGGGACTGATCATCACCAACGCCTTGATACCGATCCACGCGAACGCCAATCCCAACACACTGCCGAGTAGAGCCAACAAAAGACTCTCAGTCAGCAATTGCCTGACGATGCGTGTGCGTCGCGCGCCGAGTGCAGCGCGGACTGCAATCTCTTTCTCGCGCGAGGTGGCGAGTGACAGCAAAAGGTTAGCGACGTTCGCACATGCGATTAGCAACACAAAACCGACCGCGCCCAGCATCAACCACAACGGTCGTTTCACGTTTCCGAAGAACTGTTCGCGCAACGGCAATACTTCAGCACTCCAGTTTTTATTAAACTGCGGTTCTTCGTTTGACAGTCGCGCATGGATTGTCCGTAACTCAGTGTTGGCATGGTCCACCGTCACTCCATCTTTCAGACGTGCGACTGTGGACATGAAGCGACCGCGTTCGTTCGCGCCTGGACCAGTCGGCATCGAGAGTATGGTCCATAGTTCCGCTGGCCTGCCGGTGCCGGAGCGTTGTTCGATGTGAAATTGAAAATTCTGCGGCATCACGCCGATGACCGTGAACTTCTGATCGTTGAGCGTGATCGCCTGGCCCACGATACCCGGTTGGCCACCAAAGCGACGTTGCCACAATCCATAGCTGAGCACAGCAACTTCAGGTTTGCCTTCTTCCGCATCGTCGGGCAGGAATGTGCGCCCGAGTATTGGATCGACGCCGAGCACTTTAAACAGATCGGCAGTTGCTAGTTGCACCGATAACTCTTCGGGTTCGCCGGCCCCGGTAAGATTGAAACGGTAATCCGTGAATCCGGCGATCTGCTGGTAGCTCGTGGTCTGTGCGCTCCACTGCCGAAAGTTTGCTCGGGAAGTGGAGTTTTGGTGCCGGTTTTCGGGACTTACTTCCCACAACATCACGATGCGTTCAGCGTCGCGATAGGGGAGCGGCCGCAGCAGCAGTTCGTTGACGACGGAGAAGATCGCGGTATTGGCGCCGATGCCGAGCGCGAGCGTAATTACCGCGATCGAAGTGAATGCCTTGTGCTTCGCGAGCATGCGCGCGCCGTAGCGAACGTCCTGTGTGAGTGTCTCAAACAGTCCGCCACCTTTGACGTCGTAAGCAGCATCGACAGCGCGGTTCACGTTTCCAAAGCTGCGCATCGCGCGTTCGCGCGCTTCGGCAGGTGACATTCCCGCTCTGATGTTGGCTTCGACCTGCAACTCGAGATGCGAGCGCATTTCGCGATCGATGTCATTGATAACAGTCTCGCGTTGTCGCAACGCCTTTATCCGGTCACGAAGAATTCTGAACCACTTCATGATTACTTCCTTTTTAGGTTGCTTGCCTAACCTTCGCGATCGCGAGCACGAGTCGATCCCAGCTCGCTTCCTGCGTCTCGAGTTGCTTTCGCCCGGTTCGCGTCAGTTTGTAAAACTTAGCCTCGCGTCCGGTCTCGTGTACGTCCCAACGCGATGAAACCCAACCCTTCTGTTCGATCCGGTAGAGCGCGGGATACAGCGAACCTTGCTCGACGTTGAGCATCTCGTCAGAAAGTTGTCGAATCCGTTGAATAATTCCATAGCCGTGCAACTCTCCCAGCGAGAGTGCTTTGAGAATCAGCATGTCGAGCGTTCCCTGTAACAGCTCGGCCTTGTCTTTTGCCACGTGGATCTCCTTGGGAAATGTGCGATACCTAGAATCGGTAGGCATCATAGAGTCACATGCCTAGAATGTCAAAGCATGTGTGTTGTCTTCGTTCGGACGGGCGTGGTGTAATGAATGCGCGGCACGAAAAAATGAACATCGAAGCGTATCTCAAGCGAATCAACTATGACGGTCCCGTAACGCCAACGCCGGAGACCTTGCGCGCGCTCCAGGTCTCGCACCTTTTTACCGTTCCTTTCGAGAACCTGAGCATTCACTCGGGCGAGCCGATCGTGCTCGACGAAGACGCGCTGTTTGCAAAAATCGTCGAGAAGAAGCGCGGCGGGTTTTGTTACGAGTGCAATGGCATGTTTGCGGGGCTATTGCGTGCGCTGGGATTTGAAGTCGCCATGCTCGGTGCGGGAGTGGCGCATCGTGAGGGTGGTTTTGGACCGAACTTCGATCACATGGCGCTGATGGTCACACTTGAGGATCGTTGGCTGGTCGATGTTGGATTTGGCGACTCGTTTGTGGAACCACTGTTACTTGATGAGCGTGGTGAGCAGGTTCAGGGCACGCGCTCGTTCCGCATTGTTGACGATGCTGATCATCTCATCCTCATGCGCGACTCGGAGCCGCAGTATCGTTTCAGCCTGAAGCCATATGGATTTGCCGATTACAAAGAAATGTGTCGGTTCCATGAAACGTCACCCGAGTCACACTTCACTCAGAACCTCATCTGCTCTCGAGTTACTGACGACGGTCGCATCACGCTCAGCGGCATGAAGCTCATCACAACTTTCGGTGCTGAACGCCACGAGCAAACTCTGAGCAGTCGCGAAGAGTACGATCGCGTCCTCCGCGATCACTTCGGCGTCGTGATGGAGAAACCGCTACAAACTAAGTTTCTGCAAAGGAACTTAGCGCTGAAAGTGTGAACAAGTCAGGAAGTGGGGCTTGCCGCTGATGAGGCATGAAAGAGCGGGGGCAAGCCCCTCTACCTGACTTGTTAGGAGATATGAGGACTAATTCACCGGCAAGTCCAAACGGCGCATCATGATCTCTTTGACGCGCTCGGGAGTGATGCCATCATAAAATTCCTGCGAGAGCGGGTGATCGGTGGGTTCGAGTTCGAAGACTGGTCGCTTCTCGAGCTCCTGGATGTGCGCGTACATCTTCAGGTTGAGCGTGTCAGGATATTCATCGATCTCATTGCTCAACCACGAAAACATCGGCGGCAAATCAACTCGATCAGGGTCGTCATTCATCGCGACGACCTTTTCGAAATTCTCACGACTCAACGATCCCCACACACCCCAACAAAACGTTTCCGTAGTTCCAATAATCGGTAAGTGAATCACGCCGCGAATGAAATAGTGCTCACCATCAACGATGCAAAAGTCTTCGTTCAACATATTCGTAGGCACTTCTGTCCCTTCGTTTTCCGAGGTCCAGTAGACTGGTGCGTCATAACTGAAATCCAGACATGGTCCATAATGCCATTCTTCACAACTGCTGCACTTCCAGCGCAGTTGCGACAACTCTTCAAAACTTACGTCAGTACGCGTGTTGCGAATGCGCGACAGTTCGTAACAACCGGAGCAGAGCCTGCGAAGCTCAACCGAATGCCGCGTTTCGTCGGTCCAGCAGTTATCGCACCAGGCATTGGGATACGGATCAGCTTCGGAAGGCTCGGCGCGATTGAAGCCGTGGCCGGCCGCGTCCTCCGTCAGATGAGTACAGACGTACGCCGGCTCGCATTCGCCGTGAGTGTGACAGTGAATCATCTTTGACATGGGCGATCATCTTCATCGTTGAATAATTGTCTTGTCAACATTCTTGACATGGATCTGTGAAGTTGTCACGCCAGACTCACCGATATGAATCGAGAGGACGATTTACAAAAAATTAGAGAACTTATCAAAGACATCGACTTCTGCATGTTAACAACAGTCGATGAAAACGGAGACTTGCACAGCCGGCCGATGTCGTCGAATGGTGACGTCGATCGCGATGGCGACATCTGGTTTTTCACGAATGCTTCGTCACACAAGGTGAGCGAGATCGAGAAGCTTCCGAAGGTGAATGTAAGCTTTGCCGATCCTGATAATCAGCGTTACATATCCGTCAGCGGCACTGCGCAACTCGTACGCGATCGCGCGAAAATTGACGAGTTATGGAAACCCGAATTCAAAATGTGGTTTCCTGAAGGGAAGGACGATCCCGATATCGGGTTACTGCGGGTCAATCTTCAGAAAGCCGAATACTGGGACAGTCCCTCGAGCACGATCGGATATGCGCTGAGTTTTGTCTCCTCGTTGGTGACCGGCAAACAACCTGACTTTGGCGAGAACAAGAAAGTCGAATTCGGTTAAGCCTTGCGGCGCGCGACACTCGCGGCGACGGCAACCAACTCCGCTAACTCAACCGGCTTGGGAACATGCATGTCGTACCCGGCGCGCAGCGACTGAAGTCGATCTTCGATCCTCGTGTAAGCAGTCAACGCGATCGCTGCGATCTTTCCGCCTCTCGCCACCGGCAGCTTGCGAACCTCTCGTATCAAATCGTAACCATCCGCTCCCGGCATTCCTATGTCGCTGATCAGGACGTCCGGCGACGATGTATTCAGTTCGTCGAGCGCTTCAGCAGCGGAACCGGCAACCCTGACTGTTGCGCCGCAGTATTCGAGTCCCTGCTTCAGTAGTTCACGTGTATCGGGCTCATCGTCGACGACCAGAATTCTCATGCCATCGAGGCGATCGGTGATGTCATTGGCCGGCAACAGATCTCGCGCGCCAGGATGTACTCGGCTGCCTGTGGAATCGACTTGATAGACGGGCGTGATCGGTAACGTCACCGTGAAAGTCGCACCCTTCCCTTCGCCTTCACTGGCGGCGCGAACAGTTCCGCCATGCATCTCGACGAGGTGGCGAACGATCGCGAGTCCGAGTCCCATACCACCATGTTGCCGGCTGGTCTTTTGATCTGCCTGCCGGAAACGATCGAACACGTGCGGCAGAAAGTCAGGTGAAATACCCTGACCGCTATCGCTAACAACTATCTCGAGATGTGAATTCACTCGTTGTGAATAGATCTGGACACGGCCACCACGCGGCGTGAACTTGATCGCGTTCGACAATAAATTCCAAACCACTTGCTGGAGTCGCACCGGATCGCCTGGAATCGAGATCGGCGCGGTATCGACTACCTTCTGAATGCGAACGTTCTTCGCTTCCGCGGCTGGCCTGACTGCTTCAACTGCGGCGTCAATGAATGAATTCGGATCCGACGGCCGCACGTCCATGCGCAACTTGCCGGTGATGATGCGCGAAACGTCGAGCAAGTCGTCGACGAGTTGTGCTTGCGCGCGCGCGTTGCGTTCGATCGTGTCCAGGGCCTTCGCGGAGTTTTCCGGCGACAACTGGCCCGTGCGCAACATTCTGGCCCAGCCGAGAATGGCGCTGAGTGGAGTTCGCAACTCGTGTGAAATAGTCGCCAGAAACTCTTCCTTCAAACGGCTTGACTCTTCTGCCTGCCGGTACAGACGTTCATTTTCCGCTGCCGCCTTTTCTGCATCAGCGCGTGCGATCTGGGCGGTTTCGTTGAGCGTGCGGAGTGCTTCAGCCTGTTCGCGCAACGTTTCTTCATTCGCCTTGCGAGTTGAGATGTCCTGGATAAAACCGAGCATTCCGGTGACGGTCCCGTTTTCGGCATAGATGCCGCGACCTTTTGATAAGACCCAGACCTGTGAGTTGTCACTGCGGATTGCGCGATACTCGATGTCGTAGTCGTTATGATTGGCCAGAGCTTCTTCGACTGCTTGTCGTGTGGGTTCACGATCATCCGGGTGCAACAGGTCGCGCAAGTCGGCCCAACTCAGGTGGGCATCGGGGGAAATTCCGAAGATGTTGGCGGCTGTTTCCGACATCACCGTCACATCAGTTCGCGCATCCCAACTCCAATCGCCGAGACGCGCTGCATCGAGGGCGAGTTTTAATCGTTGTGAAGCCTCATCGAGCTCGCGCCGTGCTTGTTTCTGGTCGGTGATGTCGCGCGCGATTTTTGAAGCACCGACGATCTCGCCGTTCGGGCCCTTGATTGGTGAAACGGTGAGTGAGATATCACGCAGGCGACCGTCCTTAGTTACACGAATGGTTTCGTAATGCTCGATTCGTTTACCCGCCCGCAGTCGAGCGAGGATTGCCGGTTCTTCATCTTCGTGATCCGCGGGGATTAGGATCGTGACTGGTTTGCCGATTACTTCGTCAGCGGTGTAACCGAAAATACGTTGCGCGCCTTTATTCCAACTCGTGATGATGCCATCGAGAGTCTTGCTGATAATTGCGTCGTCGGCGGATTCGATCAGCGCCGCGAGCCAGTACGGTGCTAACTCCGGACTCGCCAGGTTTCTGAAGTCATTAGTTGAGACGGTGCGAGACTCTTCCTCAGAACGTTTTGTGCTCATGTCTACCGAAAATTTTTAAATGGAGAGACTGAGGGGGCTTGCAGGGGTGAAAGGATTATAGCAAGGTAGGAGACATCAGGCCACAAAGACAATTATCCACAGATTTCACAGATTGTTTGCTGTGAAATCTGTGGAATCGATGGAGGCGCAGTCCGGTTCTAGTGTCCCTGCGAGAGTTTGCCGATGAGGGTGAAGAGTGGCAGGTACATCGAAATGACGATGGAGCCGATGGTGACGCCAAGGAAGCCGATCAATAACGGTTCGATGAGGGTCAATAGGTTGGCGATGGCGGAGTCGACTTCAGACTCGTAGAAGTCGGCAATCTTGCCGAGCATCGCGTCGAGGGCGCCGGTCTGTTCGCCGATGCCAATCATCTGCGCGACCATGTGTGGGAACACTTCCGTCGCCTTCAATGGATCGACGAAACTTTCACCGCGCTCAACGCCCGCTCTCACTTTCTGGATCGCTTCTTCAATAATGACATTGCCTGACGTCTTCGCCGTTATATCAAGCGACTGCAAGATCGGAACACCCGAAGAGAGCAACGTAGACAGCGTGCGCGAGAATCGGGCCACCGCGATCTTGCGAAAGATGTCGCCGAGGATCGGGATCTTCAGCAGCAGGCGATCGATTACCTTTCTACCGCCGGGTGTCTTGTAATAAAACTTGACTGCGATAACGGTTGCAATGACTGACGCGAGTATCACCAGCCCGCCCCAGCCCGCAAGAAAGCTACTGATACCAACAACGATTCTCGTCGGCAACGGCAACTGTTCGCCTGGTCCAAGCAGGCCCAGGAAGATGTTTTGAAACTGCGGAATCACCACCACCATGATGACGGCAACAGCAACGATCGCGAGCAGGATCACCGCCGACGGATAGATCATCGCGGAGATGATGTCGCGTTTTAACTTCACGATCTTCTCGATGAACGTTGAGAGTCGTTGCAGAATGAGGTCGAGAATACCGCCCGTCTCTCCCGCTTCCACCATGTTTGCGTAAAGCTGATCGAAGACGCGTGGATGTCGCGCCATCGCGGTTGCGAGTGTCGAGCCTTCTTCAACGTCCTGTCGCACCTGGAGCAGAATCTGCTGGAAATACTTGTTGTCCTGTTGTTGGGCCAGAATCTCGAGACATTGGACGAGGGGCAAACCAGCGTCAATCATCACTGAAAACTGCCGCGTGAAGACTGACAGATCCTTCGACTTAACTTTCTTGCGGCCACCGATCTTGGGAATACCGATCTCGCGGCCCTTCTCTTTAACCGAAGTCAGCGTAACTTGCTCGCGTCGCAGAATCTGACGCAGGGCTTCGCGGTTGTCGGCGACGCGTTCGCCGACAACGATCTCGTTCAGTCTGTTGCGGCCTTTGAAAACATACGTAGGCATAGCGGTGAGCTCCAGAGTCTTATCTTACGTTTGGCCTGGTACCAATCGGTCGGGGTTGGGCATACGGGCTGGCATGCGGCTTTGACTGGCTGCCGGGATTAACTCCCGAACCACGATCGATCAATTCGCGCAGTTCGTCGACGTTCGACGAGCGTTGCAGCGCAGTGTCCAGGGTGATCTGGCGTTTGTGATAAAGCGTTGCCAGGGCCTGGTTGAAGGTCTGCATACCGTATTTGTCCTGCCCGGTCTGCATCATCGAATAGATCTGGTGGACTTTGTCTTCGCGGATGAGATTGCGAATAGCGCCGTTGGGAACAAGGATTTCGAGCGCCATCGCGCGACCGCTTCCTTCAGCACGCGGCAACAATGCCTGACAGAGAATTCCTTCAAGAACGAGCGAGAGCTGCGCGCGAATCTGTGCCTGCTGATCGGACGGGAAGACGTCGATGATACGGTTGATCGTGGACGCAGCGGAGTTTGTGTGAAGCGTGGCGAGTGTCAAGTGACCAGTTTCAGCGATACGCAACGCGGACTCGATAGTCTCGAGGTCGCGCATTTCGCCGACGAGGACCACGTCAGGGTCCTGGCGAAGGGCTGTGCGAAGCGCCGCGGCAAATCCGTGTGTGTCTGCGTTGACCTCGCGCTGGTTGATCAAACAACCTTTGTGGTTGTGAAGAAACTCGATCGGGTCTTCGATCGTCAGGATGTGCTCGTGGCGATCGCGATTGATCTTGTCGATCATGGCCGCGAGTGTCGTTGACTTGCCGGAACCTGTTGGTCCAGTTACGAGAATCAGACCGCGAGGTTTCTCGCAGAGTTGTTTGACGACTGCGGGCAGACCAAGGTCTTCGAAAGCTTTGATCTCATATGGAATGGCGCGAAAGACTGCGCCGACCGCGCCACGCTGGTTGAACAGGTTGGCACGAAAGCGAGACAGGCCTTTGACGCCGAACGAAAAGTCGAGCTCCAGGTTCTCTTCGAAACGATGCTTCTGCGCGTCAGTTAAAACTGAGTAGGCGAGCTGCTTTGTATCAGCCGACGTGAGCACGCGATACATTTCGAGCGGGCGCAGATGTCCGTCCACTCTGACCTGCGGCGGCGAGCCGGTGGTGATGTGAAGGTCCGAGCCGCCGAGTTCAGAAAGCTTTCGCAGCAGTTCGGAGAGGGAGATCTGGGGAACAGTTTCGTTCAGTCGCATCTAGGTCTCCTGGTCGGGAGTATTTCTTTGGAAGATTTCCCTCGCGGCGGCGCCACGGTGCAACGAAGAATCGATTTCGTTGCGCCGTTGCGCCGCCGCGAGAGAAACTCTTAGTTCGTGCCGGCTTTGCTGCGCAGCGATTCGATGAAGCGCTCGGCTTCACTCGTCATTCGCTCTGCATATTCAACCGGTGCGTCGGTGGTCAATCCGTAGATACGACCGCCGGCTTCGGTGAAATAGAACGTCCAGGCCTTTTCCGGTGTCAGCGCGTCTTTCGGCGTGCGTCCCGTGACTACAAAAACGCGAGCGCCATTGACTTCACGTACGAAGTCGTTAACGACCCAACCGCCGGACGCCACCATCTTGTCGATCACGATCCGTCGCAAATCAGCAACCGCAACGCCGCCCAACATCTTCTTCTCTTCACGAGAAGTCAGGAACGCTGGATTCGGTCGACTTAGCGCGACGACCGCGAGATTCATCGTTCCCGGAAGTTTGGCAGTTGAAGCTGAAGAGTTGAATGACGGACGCGAAGCATTGACCACGCGCGGGCGCGTTGCACCGTTCGAAGCGGCAACCGGAGCCGGTGCCGGTGCACTTGGCGCTGCCATCATTACTGGTGGCGGTAACGCGGTGCTCGTTTCAGCCGAGTTGGACGGCAATGCCGGCAACGCCGGAGCTGAAAGTCCGGAGAGATCGGAAACCGAAATGTTCTGCGGTAATGCGAGCGAAGCATTGCGGTGGGCCATCTCTGCTGCTAACCGTTTTTGACGCTGGCGCGCGCGGTAGCGTCGCCACCACGCCTTCGAACGATGGCGCTTATGGCGCTGCTGGCCGATTTCTACAGTTTGCCTTATGCCGTGTGCTTCATTCGCGAAAGGCAACATAATGCTCGCAGACAGCACCAGGATCATTGATATAGCAATTACTCTTAGCATCTTCGGTTCTCCTCGGTTAGGCGACCGTTTCGCGAACGACTTCCTCGAGCGTTGTCAGGCCGCCGCGAATCTTGTGCAGACCCGATTCGCGCAGCGTGATCATGCCGTCGTCGATCGCCTTCTTTCTCAATTCAAGTGCGGAAGCGCCGATGAGAATCAACTCACGAATCTCGTCGGTGATTTCCATCACTTCGTAAAGGCCGATTCGCCCCTTGTAACCGGTGTTATTGCACGTCGCACAGCCCTTGCCCTTGAAAGTCTTGATGGTCTTGGCTTCTTCAATCTTCAAACCAACTTCGACTAGCGCTTCAACGGGCGTTTGATGTTCGTGTTTGCAATCCTTGCAGATACGGCGAATCAGACGTTGTGCCTGGATGAGGTTTACGCTTGTGGCGACAAGAAAAGGTTCGATGCCCATGTTCATAAGGCGGGAAATGGTTGAGGGGGCATCGTTGGTATGGAGGGTAGAGAGAACGAGGTGACCAGTGAGAGCGGCTTTGATCGCGATTTCAGCAGTTTCGAAGTCGCGAATTTCACCGACGAGAATGATGTTTGGGTCCTGGCGCAGAAAAGAACGCAGCGCGGCCGCAAAGTTCAAACCGATCTGTTCCTTCATCTGCACCTGGTTGATGCCGGGAAGGTTGAACTCCACCGGATCTTCCGCAGTCATGATGTTGGTGTCGACTGTGTTCAACGACTGGAGCGCGGAGTACAGCGTGTTTGTCTTACCGCTTCCTGTTGGACCAGTTACCAGCACCATCCCGTACGGCTTCGAAATGTTTCGCTTGAACTTCGTGAGCGACTCAGGCTCAAAACCGAGCTTGGTCATGTCGAGCATGAGGTTCTGTTTGTCCAACAAGCGGAGCACGACTTTTTCGCCAAACAGAGTGGGGAGAGTAGAAACGCGAAAGTCGAGCTCGCGGGAACGCGAGTCGACTTTGACTTTGATCTTGATGCGACCGTCTTGCGGTAATCGCTTTTCGGAGATGTCGAGTTTCGACATGATCTTGATGCGCGAGATCAACGCATCGCGCATCTTCAAAGGCGGGTGCATCACGTCGTAAAGCACGCCGTCGATACGGAACCTGATGCGCAACTCTTTCTCGTAAGGTTCGACGTGAATGTCCGAAGCGCCACGACGAAGCGAATCAACAAGGAGCACGTTGACCAGACGCACGACGGGTGCGTCTTCGCTCATCTTCGAGAGCGTCGAGAGATCGATCTCCTCGTTGTCTTCAAGTACTTCGACGTCTTCAGCCTGGCCAGTGTCGAAATCGATGCTATCGAGAGAGACCAGATCATCGTGAGTGATCGCGCCGTTGCCATTCGAATCCTTTGGCAGAGAGCTGACTTCTTCGATCGAAGATGAGGCAAGTTCGATCTCACGTGAACTGCCGTAATACTTCGCGATTGCCTGTTGCACACTGCCTTCAGCGACGACGACCGGCTCGACGTTCAACCCGGTCATGAACTTCACGTCGTCGAGAGCGAAGACGTTCGTCGGATCGACCATCGCGAGGGTGAGCGTTGCGCCAACGCGCGAGAGTGGCAGGACTGAATGTTTCTGGGCGACTTCCTGCGGGATGAGACCTATGACTGCGGCATCGATCTTGAAGAGCTCGAGATTAACGGAAGGGATGCCGTACTGCCTGGACAGCACGGCAGTGATCATATCGTCACTAATGAGCCCAAGCTTCACGAGATTGAAGCCGAGCCGGCCACCATGTTCACGCTGGTAGTCGAGTGCCTCTCTCAAGTGTTGAGGGCTAATAAGATTTTCGCGAACGAGTATTTCGCCTAGTTTCGCTGACATTGAAGACTCTGGTGGATTAGGGCGCCGATGTGGCGCACGAGGCATGAACGTTTATCTCAACGATGGCGCTAACATCGTTGTACACGCATAGTACTGTTTGAACACGCGGAGTGTCAAGGTAGGATTTCCAGCGAAAATGGTAGGGAAAATCACAAAATTAGGTTGCAGAAGCAGCAAGCAGGAGCAGGGTAATCTTTCCTGCTCCTGCTAACTGTTCCTGCACCTGATCTGGGTGCTCGTTGGCGTTATGGACGGGGCTTGCGGGGCGGACGACTGGTTTTCTCAGGAGTCACGTTTTCCGTGTTCTTCAGCTCCGTCAGAATTGCCTTTGCATCAGCCTTCATCGGATCGCTATCGGGTGCGAGTTCGACGAACCGGGCCAGGAAGTTAGCCGCCTCCTGATATTTCGCCTTGTCACCGGTCGCATAAACCGCTAATCCGGCGCCGAGATTTGCAGCAGCGCTGTCAGGTGTAGTCGCCAAAATTGCCTTGAACTCAGCCAGCGCTTTATCGGCGGCGCCTGCATCGAGCAGCATCTGGGCCATGTCGAGCTGGGCCTTCGCCTTCTTTGCCGGATCGGTCTCGACCGCTATGTAGTCCTTGAAAGCAGCTAACGCCGCATCAGCCTGAGTCGGATCACCCTTGGTCACATACAGTCGCATTGACTCTGCGTAAGTCAAGAGAGCGGCGTACTTGTTGGCGTTATAACGTTGCACTTCGGCGGCGTCAGTGGGAGCAGTTTGCGCCTTGATCATCGTTGCGGCCTTGCCCGCTGCATCCGCAGCAGCTTTGAAGTCATCTTTAGCCTGCTGTATTCCGGAGTTTTTAGCAGCGTCGTCCGATGACTTGACTGCGGCGTTGTAACGCGCGACGCCGCGTGCTTTTAGCGCCACCGATTTGTTGGTCAGAATCGCCGGCTGGTCCGGATCTGCTGCGAGGCCCTGGTCGTACTGAGACACCGCCTCTGTATATTTCGAAATTGCTTCCTCAGACTTGCCCTCTTTGATCGCCACGCTGGCTAAGTTCAACGCGTCGTTTCCGGCCTTGAAAGTGCGGGAGATGACTTCGTTTGCTTCGGTGATCTTCTTGTTACTCGCTTCGATCTCCGCATTCTTCTTCATCATCTCTTCGCGCTTGGCTTTATCAGCCGCGCTCTCCGCGGCGGGTTGCCCACCGGCAGGAGCCGCTGATGTGCCGCCCGCAGCCTTGATGTCTTCGTATGTGAGTCGCTTGCCGTTGCCCGGAGTGACCGTAATCTCGCACGGAATCTCACGTCCGGCCTTCACACCCGGCACAAAGTTCGGGGCG
>DATEWS010000697.1:0-4160 GCA_035257785.1 Pyrinomonadaceae bacterium | reverse complement strand
CGCGTGTTGGGCGTGCTCGCGATCAAGAGTTCGCGCCCGCATGCATTCTCGCCTGACGATGCGGAACTGTTTGAACAAGTCGCGAACCAGGTTGCGATTGCGGTCGAGAACGCGCTCGCTTACAACGAAATCGAAACGCTGAAAAACAAGCTCGAGAAAGAGAAGCTATATCTCGAAGAAGAGATTCGCAGCGAGTACAACTTCGAAGAGATTGTCGGCAGCAGTTCCGTGCTCAAACGCGCACTGCAAAACGTGCAGACGGTTGCGGAGACCGGCTCGACGGTATTGATTTACGGCGAAACCGGAACCGGCAAAGAACTGATCGCACGCGCGATCCACAACTTGAGCGAACGCCATGAGCGCACGTTAGTCAAAGTAAACTGCGCCGCGATTCCCACCGGGTTGCTGGAGAGTGAGTTGTTTGGTCACGAGAAAGGCGCGTTTACTGGCGCCATCGATCGTCGCATCGGCCGCTTTGAACTGGCGCACCAGGGAACAATTTTTCTCGATGAAGTCGAAGATATTCCCCTCGATTTGCAGTCGAAACTGCTGCGCGTACTTCAGGAACAGGAGTTCGAGCGATTGGGTAGTTCGCGCACGCTGCGCGTTGATGTGAGAGTCGTCGCGGCAACTAATGCTGACCTCGCGCAAATGGTTGAAGAGAAGAAGTTCCGCAGCGATCTGTACTATCGTCTGAATGTTTTTCCGATCAACGTGCCGCCGCTGCGCGAACGACCTGAGGACATTCCGCTGCTGGTCCACTTCTTTGCGAACAAGTTTGCGCAGCAGATGAGAAAGCGCATCGAGAGTGTGCCGAAAGAAACGATGGCGGCGCTCGTCGCTTATCACTGGCCCGGCAACATTCGTGAGTTACAGAATCTGGTTGAACGTGCCGTGATCCTTTCACGCGGCTCGACGCTCGAAGTACCGTTGACGGAGTTAAAACAATCCGCGAAGACGGTTATCCACCTGAACGGCGGCAGCACGCTCGAGAACGTCGAGCGCGATCACATCCTCAAGGTTCTGGACGATGCCAAGTGGGTGATTGGTGGTCCAACCGGCGCGGCCGCGCGTCTCGGTCTGAATCGCACCACGCTCAATCACCGCATGCGCAAACTCGGAATCATGCGCCCGCAGCAGCAAGCCGCGAAAGTCAATTAACTCATTTGAAATGCACCCTGCAAGAAATGACGCCTGGCGATTGGGAGCAGGTCCGCGCAATCTATCTCGAAGGTGTGCGGGAGGGAAACAGCACCTTCGAGACTGAAGCTCCTTCGTGGGAGGCGTGGGACGAGGCACATCACCAGAGTCCACGACTGGTGATGCGCGCTGGCGGCCAGGTCCTTGGCTGGGCGGCGTTGAGTCCCGTCTCGAAGCGACGTGTGTACAACGGGGTTGCGGAAGTAAGTGTGTACGTGACGGGAAGCGCGAGAGGTAAAGGAATCGGTCGTGCTTTACTCGAAGCTCTCATCGAAAACTCCGAACAAGCCGGTATGTGGACACTTCAGGCGTCAATATTTCCGGAGAACGTCGCCAGTATTGAGTTGCACTTGAAATGCGGATTTCGTGAAGTCGGCAGGCGCGAAAGTATTGCGAAGTTGAACGGCGTCTGGCGCGACACGATACTCCTCGAGCGCCGTAGTAAGTAGGAGCAGGTCATAGGAGCAGGTGTACCTGCTGGCTGCTCCTGCTCCTATTTTTGTGCCTTTTGTGCTTTTTTGTGGCGAGTTCCTGCTGGAAACCGGATCGTCAATGCCTCACCCGAACGCGCATCTCTGTTCACCAGTCGCGAGCCGTCCATTCGACAAAACCTCAGGCTCGCGTCGGGAAACTTGCGCCGGCATGTAGGACATTCTTTCATAGCTACAAACACTCATACTCTTCTCTACTTGTTAACGCGAGAAAACGAGATCATTCGGGTCGAACGTCGCTCGTTTTCAGATACGCAATCAAGAACAATACTCCCCAAAACGCGTCGACCATCGCGAACCCAAACGTGAGACTCGGAATTCGATGCTGCAAAAGCAGGATGACTGCCGGGATCGCAAAACACGCCTTCTCGAGTATCGCTACAATCATCAACGGACGGTAACGCAACGGATCTCGCGAGAGAATCAGGAAGACAAATTGCCAGACGACCGCGAGCCCGATGAAGCCGTAGTAATACTCAGGATGCGTGATGGGCGGCGGATAATCATGGCCGGTGCGCTCCTCAAAAAAATACTGCGGCACAAGTACGATCAACCCGTAGATACCCGCAACGAGAAAAACGATCTTCGCAAATCTCATCTCCATCTCCTTCATGGACCATCGATGTGAATGCTACCATCTCTGCGGCTCTCTGCGATCTCTGCGTTTGAAAGCGCCTTAAAACGCTGAGATCGCAAAGGGCCGCGGAGGCCGCAGAGGAATACATTTGCCAGATAACGGCGCGCGGCGGTGTCTTTAGGGTGAAGGCCAAACTTTGCCCGGATGGAAGGCTATGAGGATTCTGCCGCGCGTCCAGATACCAACCACCAAAGCGGCGCGCCGTTTATGGCGTAAATCCAGGGGACACTTCAAGCTACGCCGGATTTACTACGCCTCCGAACTCATCCTATTCGCCATAATTTACTTCCTGGTCTTCTCCGGCAGCCGACTACGCGCCATCGATACATTCGGACGGCGAGCGGACACGCTCATTTCCCTCGGTCTGATAGCTACATTCATCCTTATTCACATCGTCGCGCGACGCCTGTTGCTGCCAAAGATCGAAGGCCGTTACACGCCCGCGCCTTACGACGAACGTAAGATCTTCTTCGACCTTGGACCAGGGTCGCAACATGTCGCCACGATCGGCGATCTTTATCATCATCTCGCGGAAAGAATCAGGCGCGCACTCGATGCGAGTAACGCCGCCATCTTTACTCGCGACGAGAAGACCGGCAACTTCAACCTGCGCGTGGTCGCAAGCACTCACGAAGCCGATCTCAGTGGCAAACGTTTGCAACTGAGTAAGCGCGCCTTTGTCGTGCGGCGGCTGATGAATCTTTCGACGCCACTCGTGATCGAGCCGCACGAAATCGAAACCTGGTCGCAGGCGCTGACCGCACTTCATCCTGACCAACGCGAAGAACGCGCCGGTGAACACGAGATCCTGCGCGCGATCAAGTCGACCATTCTCATCCAGGTCAAACAACGGAACGAGCTGGTGGGAATACTTTCATTTGGACCGCGGCGCGGTGGGTTTCAATACTCAGTCGCCGATCGCGAGCTATTGATGTCAATTGCCGGGCAACTGGCGTTGATTATCGACAACGCTCGACTAACGGAGCGCATGGTGGTCCAGGAACGGATGCGGCGCGAGCTCGCCCTGGCCGCGGAAGTTCAACAACGTCTCCTGCCTTCACAAGCTCCGACGACGAACGGCATGGAGATCGCAGGCTTTTGCGAACCCGCGCGCGGTGTCGGTGGCGATTATTACGACTTCATCGAGTTTGATAACAGCCAGTTGGGGGTGGCGATTGCCGACGTGGCCGGGAAGGGAATGCCGGCGGCGTTGTTGATGTCTACTGTGCAGGCAACGTTGCGAAGCCTGACCGCGAGGAATGGCTCAACCGTCTCAGACCTCTCAGCCATCGTGAGCAAGTTAAATCGTCTGCTGTTCAATTCGACTAACGGCGAACACTACGTCACGTTCTTCTATGCGACGTTCGATCAGGCAACGCAGCGTTTGACGTACGTGAATGCTGGTCACAACCCGCCGCTCTATCTCCAGGCTGACGCCGATCACGAGTTTCGGCAATTGACCTCCGGCGGATTGGTCGCGGGGGCGTTCGAGCACGCCGCGTACGAACAGGAGACTGTGCAGATGAGTTCGAACGATCTGTTATTCCTTTACACCGACGGACTCACTGAAGCGTTGAACGTTGAGGGTGAAGAGTTTGGCACCAGCCGGATGATGGACACCTTGAAGTCAATTGCCTCGCTGTCGGCCGATCAGATTCGCGATGTGGTCGCGCGACGTGTGAAAGAGTGGTGTGCGGGCATGTCGCTCTATGACGACTTGACGTTCGTGGTGATGAAGGTGAAATAGATCTCTGCGGCCCTCTGCGGCCCTCTGCGATCTCTGTGTTTAAGAGCGCCCTGTAAACGCAGAGATCGCAGAGGGCCGCAGAGGG